>JAHEME010000267.1 GCA_024643825.1 Chloroflexota bacterium
CGCGCAGCGACTCGGCGAAGGCTTCCAGGGTATGCTCGGCATCATACTTGCTCCGGTAGAAGCGCCGATCCACGAACGCCTGCACCCGGCTTCGCAGCGGGGTGAACAGGGCGGCAATCGCCAGCGTGGAGGCGACAATTGCCAGCGCGGATTCCTGTCCGGTCAAACTCACAAATACATTTTGCAGCGCCGCCACCCCTCCGAAGAACACCAGCGCCAGCGATCCGCTGACCGCCGAGTAGATCAACGTGCGCCGGATTACCACATCGATGTCCCACAGCCGGTAGCGGAGGATCGACATCCCCAGCAGTAGGGGGAACAGTAGGGCAACCAGCGCCATGATTGGCAGCATCACAAATGACGCTGCAATCTGCATCCACGCTGGGAATGAATCAATGGGCAAGACAATCACCAGATAGAGGATTATCGTGAGGATCGGGCCTGCCATCCCGATGATGGCCCACTTGGTTTGCTGCCGTTCGCTGGGTGATGACACACGTTGGTAGCGGTAGACTTGCCCGCCAATTCCCACCAGAATCACAGCAAAGAAGGGGATGAAATAGATGGATGCGTTTGGATCTGCCGGCGGCACGAGATCGGAAAACAAGCTGATTCCAAGTACAACGAACATCAGCCAGCGACCCCATCGCGGTACAAATTCCCCGTTGGGAAACAGAAAAAATAGCAGAGGCAGTGTGAGGATGCCAATTGTGTCGAGCAGGGCAGCAAAGAGTTTCCAGCCGGGGCGGATACTATACGCCACATTCACCCCTGCAAACTCGTATGCGCCCAGAAAAATCAGCAGAAAAGAAACAAGCAGAACCATCCAATCATCGGATCGCTGCCACACAAGCACTAGGGCCGCCACAATGAATCCCAGAGGCATGATGACGTTGAAGATTGTCGTATTGTACAGAGCTGCAAAATCCAGGGAAATTCCCGCCGCGCGGAGCGTGCTCGCCATCGTCGGTGAAAAGGAGCACGCATTGGTATTGCAGATCGTCACCGGAGTCTGAAAGAGTCGCGCAGTCTCCGAGACATACATCCCCAGAATCAGCGTCACGACGGCAATCCAGGCAAGGCGTGCCGTCCACAGGGGGATTCCATGCAGGCGGGTTCCTGGCTGATGTTTGTAGGTGGTCGTCATCCTGTCTCCGTTGCGTCTGAGAAAGTCTGCTGCCATCAGATACTCATACGATAGATAGCAAGCGTCCTAAAAACGTTACGGAGTGGGGGCGCGACACTTTTTCTCCCCTGGGTTCGGGTGATTTGTACTCCTTCAGAGAGCGATCAGGGTGTCACAATTCGGAAGCCGATGTGATGATCCTGATAGATCGGTGGGTCTTCAAAGTGACGATACGCGGAACGGGCCGCGAATGGATTGCTCCCCCACCACCCGCCCTTCTCCACCTTGATGCGCCCGTCTTCCGGGCCGGTGGGGTTTTCCAGCGGACTCTTACCATAGTAGGTTGAGGAGAGCCAATCGCTCACCCACTCCATCGCATTGCCTGCCATGTCGTATGCGCCGACCCAACTTACGCCATCCGGGTAGCTCCCACCTTTGACAAGGCCGTCGCTATCGACGACATTGGCGCGGGCAGCGTCCCATTCGTTGCCCCAGGGGTAGATGAGTGATTCAGGCCCACGGGCAGCGAACTCCCATTCGGCTTCAGTGGGGAGGCGACCTCCGCGCCACGCGGCGTATGCCTGCGCTTCGTACCAGGTGACGCACACACGCGGCTTATCCGGGGAATTCTCCGCGCAGAAGGCGGGGAGTTTCTTCGCATCCTGACGACCGAGCCACGCCCAGCCATTCTCTGACCAGTGGGACTGATCCTCGTAGCCTCCGGCATCGACAAACGCCTGAAACGCACGGTTGGTCACTTCGTAAGCGTCGATCCAGTAGCCGGAGGTCAGGGTAACCTCGTGGGCGGGCTTCTCACTGGAAAACGCATCGTGCATCCAACTCGGCGGGTCTTGTGCCAGCAGCGCGTCAATGTCCACTTCGTCGGTTCCCATCATAAACGTTCCAGCAGGAACCCAGACCTGTTCGATGCCGAATTCGTCGGTGCGAGTTTCGCCGGGGAGCGGCGTGGGCGTGACCGTCAGCGATTGGGTGGCGGTGGCGGTTGGTGTAGGAGGTTCGGTGGGCGTGGCGGTTGGTTCCTCAGTGGCGGTGGCAGATGGCGGTGGCTCGGTAACTGCCTTAGTTGGTTGATCGGGTTCAGGTGGTTCCGGGGTAGGCGGTGCAGCGCAGGCGGAGATGATCAGCGGCAGAGCGAGCATAAGTGCGGTCAGTATCCACTTCATGGGGGAGGCTCCTCGGTGCGGGCAGTCGCGTCAAGATGCTGATCATAGATACAATGGGAGGAAGTGATGGGTTCAACTGGCTTACCCCCCGGCATCCTACCATTCCCGGCAACCACTTGTGGAGAGGGGGAACCGTCTGAGCGATTCTTGCAGAAGTCATGTAAACTCTTCCTCTGCAATTTGTTGGCCCCTACTCAACCGAAAAGGGAAATGATGATTGACTACCCACTCAGCCGCGCCCATCGTCTGCGAATAGCCCGCGCCTTTGCGAATGTTCCTTCCGTGGACATCTCAGTGGACTGCGTGATCGAGGATCAGATGGGGGAAGCGTTTGTTGATTCGATGGGCGATCCTCAGTTGTTTCTGATTGACCAGGATCACTTCTTCTGCTATTTCGCGGGGAACCTAACCAGCGACGCGGGACGGGGCTTCCTCGGAAAAGCTCCCAAAGGGCGACTCTACATGGCTGGTTCTGCGGGCTGGCATGACGCTGTGCAGGATATCTTCGGTGAAGAAGCGAGGCCAATCGAGCGTTACAGCTACTCGTCGGAGTCGCTCTCCCTTGATCATCTGCGAAGTCTCTCTGGATCCAACCCGCACACGTCCAGCGTGCAGCGCATGGACGCGACGCTGGTGGGCGTACAGACTCCGTTCTTTGAAATCGGTGCCTTTGACTCGCCGGATGATTTCGTGGAGCGTGGTATTGGGTTCTGCATGCTCCAGGGTGAACAGATCATCGGCGTGGCCTACTCGTCGCTAGTGTGCAGCAGCGCCATCGAGGTCAGCATCTTTGTGGATGAAGATCATCGGCGACAGGGCATCGCAACGGCACTGGCCTGCCAGCTTTTGCTGTGGTGCGTCGAACGCACGATTGCACCCCACTGGGATGCAGCGAATGAGGAATCATGTCTCCTTGCGGAGAAGGTAGGGTATACGTCTGTAGGGAAGTACACAGCATATTTCGTGAAGGGATAGCCTCGATAGTCGTGGAGCAAGCTATCGTTTGCTAGGGGCGAAAGTTCGCATGAAGATGAAGTAGACGGGTAGGGCCGCCATCGCAATGGGCTGCCCGATGGTGGCCCCGCCAAGCCCATCGATACTGGCGACATCACTTCCCATTAGGAAAATTCCGGCGGGAACCCAGACCTGCTCGATACCGATTCCGTACCTGTCTCGATGGGAAATGGCGTAGGACGCGATCAGCATGGGTACGACGAGCATCAGCGCGGCGAGCATCCACTCCATGAGGAGAGGCTCCTTGAGAGAGCAGATCAGCGTCGGATAAGCATGATGCTATCATAGATACAACCGGGGGAGGCGGCGGGTTCAAATGACCGACGCAGCAGAACCTCACCTCTGCGGTGGTAGATGGATGATGAAGTTGGCTGCCGCCCCACTCCGTACCGAAGAGAAATCGGGAGGAGTGAGGGAGCAGCTCAACCAGTGCGGATCGGGGAACGCCCTCCCCTCACGGCAGCACAGCCACGCAGCGTCCGGCGGCAGCGGTACATTCGGCGACCGTCTTCCCATCATTCTGCACGTCAAAATCTGATGTACCCCAGAAGGCTTTATCGGCAGTGATGTTCATAGACGAGTACAACACCTTGCATTCGGTGGGTTTGGCGGGGGCTGCCCCATTCGAGTTCCACGCCTGGATGCAGCCGTCTGCAGGGAAGGCGTTCAGCGGCAGCGAGAGCGAGAACGCCTGAAACTGCGAGAGGGGGAATTCATCCGTGCCGTTGGTAAGTACCATCTTCGTCAGATCAACCGGGTTGTCTGTCGTATTGATCACCGTCATGGAGTTTGCATCATAGACGAAGACGATCCCGGCGGGGCCTTCGGGCGTGGGCGTGCGTCGCGGGGTGGGTGTGGCGGCGGTG
Source organism: Chloroflexota bacterium (assembly GCA_024643825.1). Taxonomy (GTDB): domain Bacteria; phylum Chloroflexota; class Anaerolineae; order Aggregatilineales; family UBA3940; genus JAHEME01. Next base: position 4,191 of record JAHEME010000267.1, read on the forward strand.
GTGGCGGTCGCAGCTTGCGTTGAGGTTTTCGCAGGCGCAGCGGTGGCAGGCACGGAGGTTGGCTCTGGCGTGGCTATCGCCGCCAGCACATCGGGCAGCCAGGCGGTGTCCTTCCGTGGATCAACCGGAGCGATTACCTGCGAGGTTCCATCGGTATACGCAACGGCGAACGGTTCGCCCGATGTGTCCGGTAGCGGGACGGTCAGCGCCCACGGCTGCCACGCATCGGCGGCTGGCTGGCTATCCACCGACGGTAGAATCTGGTACTCGGTGACTTTCCCGATCCAATCCCCGCCACCAGAAAAGCGGTACTGTTCTGTGCCGGGGTAAAGCTGTTGGCTGACCGGGTCTACCAGCGCGGGCAGCACATTCGGCTGCGACCCCAACGTTGCTACATACACGTATCCGAACGCCCACGGGCCGCCTGCCACCCCCACTTCGCGGAAGCCGGGATTGCTTGCGGCGATGCGGTGACTCTCCGAACCCTGCCACCACGCGATGCACTCTGCCGGGCCTGCGTTGGCGCAGATGATCTCGCTCAGGGCCGTCTGCACATCGGTGCTGTAGTGCGGCCATCCGGCGGCGATGGCGCGTTCGCGCGCATACTGCCCCTCGGCATCAACATGCAGTTCCAGCCCATCTGGTAACACTGGTAGCGAGAGCAGATAGTCAAACTGGGCCTGCGCCAGCGATTGCAGCATCGGGTTCACCGCCAGCGGGCCAGCACCCACCGAGGCCCGCCAGTCATTCAGCCGCACCAGCATATCCAGCGCCACCGGGTCAAACGCTGATCCGTCGGCGACGGGTGCGGGTGTGGGCGTAGCCGTTTCACTGGGAGCCGTGGTTGGGGTTGGTGCGTCAGTGACCTCCTGCGTGGACGCTGCGGAGGACGCTTCCGCGCTGGCGGGTACGCCTGATTCCTGGGCACTTGGCGCTTCTTGTTGATCCGGCGGCGTACCCGTGATCTGCGGCTGGCATCCGATCCCCACCAACAACGCGCACACAGTCACGCCAAGAACGGCGAATGGTTGGTTCTTCATTGATGGCTTCTCCTCCCCCACGTCCTGACCGAATTTCGTTCTCCCGGCGTGGATTT
>JAHEME010000268.1 GCA_024643825.1 Chloroflexota bacterium
ACGCTCAACACCACTGCAAATTAGGGGATAACCTATGGAACCACGAACCGCAACCATCGAACGAAATACCCATGAAACGCGAGTGAATCTGACCCTCAATCTGGATGGCGTCGGCGAGGCCAGGATCGATACCAGTATCGGTTTTTTCGACCACATGCTTCATCAAGTGGCGGCGCACAGCCTGTTCGATCTAACCGTGCAGGCAGAAGGCGATCGGAACATTGACGCGCATCATACCATTGAAGACGTGGCGATCACGTTCGGGCAGGCGCTCAACCTCGCGTTAGGCAGTCGAGCCGGGATCGTCCGCATGGGTGCGGCATATGTCCCTATGGACGAGTCGCTTGCCCGTGTTGTGGTGGATTTGAGCGGTCGACCCTATGCCGTATTCAGCGCAGAGTGGTCGGCTCCTATGATAGGAGCCATGCCGACCAGTCTGGTCGAGCATGTGTTTGAGTCAATTGCCTTCAACGGGCGTTTGAATCTGCACGCGCATGTACTGTACGGACGTGATGATCACCACCAGGCAGAAGCTTTGTTCAAGGGGCTGGGACGCGCCCTGGACGAGGCAGTACGGATGGACCCTCGCTGTAGTGGGATTCCCAGTACAAAAGGGACACTAACATGAAACGATTCCCCACTCGAATCCGGGAGAATGGCCTATGATTGCCATCATCGATTACGGCGCAGGAAATCTGCGCAGTGTGCAGAATGCGTTTTCGCATCTGAGCGCGCCTGCCGTTGTTGTCCGACAGCCAGAAGATCTACAACACGCGCAGAAGATAGTACTGCCCGGCGTTGGTGCCTTTGGCGCTGCCATGAAGGCCCTGAGAGAACATGGATTTGATGAGGCGATCCGGGATCGGGTGAGCCAGGGAGTCCCCCTGCTTGGAATCTGTCTGGGTTTACAGCTTCTATACCAGGAAAGCGATGAGATCGGGGTGCATGAAGGGCTGGGGCTGCTGCCTGGCCGGGTGGTCCGTTTTCCTAAAGGGGCAGATTTGAAAGTTCCTCACATTGGCTGGAACACGCTCCAGTTCCAGAGGGATCACCCGCTGTTGATGGGAATCCCCGACAACTCGCATGTCTACTACGTTCATTCCTTTTACGTGGATGCAGACGTCGCGGATGATGTCCTGGCGACCACTCACTATGGAAGAAACTTCGTCGCCATTGCCCAACGTGAGCATGTGATGGGTATCCAGTGCCATCCTGAAAAGAGTCAGGCCGTAGGGTTGCGATTGTTGAAGAACTTCATGGAATTGGAGGTCTCTCTATGATCCTGTATCCTGCCATCGATTTACGTGGAGGCAAGGTTGTTCGTCTGGTGGAGGGCGACCCGCGCAATCAAACGATCTACAGCGATGATCCGCTGGAGGTAGCCCGGCGATGGCAAGATGCTGGCGCGGAATGGCTGCACGTCATCAACCTGGACGGCGCGCTGGAAGAAGCAGCGACCAACCGGGTCATGCTGAAGAAGATCGCCGACCTGGGGCTGCCCGTCCAGTTTGGCGGTGGTTTGCGCTCACTGGAAGACGCAGCACAGGCCCTTGATTCGGGGGCACAGCGGGTGATCCTCGGCACGCTGCTTGTCGAGAATCCGTCGCTGGCGGGGAGCGCCGTTCAGCGATTTGGTGCGGAGCGTATCGTTGCGGCGCTGGATTCACGCGATGGGATCGTTGCTGTGCGCGGCTGGCAGGATTCCAGTGACCGAAGTGCGGTTGACCTGGGAAAACGCTTTGCAGGTGAAGGAATTCAAGTTGCTCTGTATACAGATATTGCGCGCGATGGCGCTCTGGGCGGAGTCAATATCGAGGCCACACAGCAGCTCGCGCAGCAAACGGGGTTAAGTGTCATGGCTTCAGGAGGAGTAGCTTCCCTGAGTGACGTTGTCGGGCTTCGCGCCAGCGGCATTGAGGGGGTTGTGATCGGTCAGGCCCTGTATCAGGGACTGTTTACACTACGTGAGGCGCTGGCAGCGGCACACGGTGCTGCACAGAAGGAGGGATGAATGCTGGCAAAACGAATTATCCCCTGTCTGGATGTTGACAAAGGCCGCGTCGTCAAGGGCGTGAACTTCGTCAACCTGCGTGATGCAGGGGACCCGGTCGAGCAGGCACGTGTCTACGACGAAGAAGGCGCGGACGAACTGATCTTCCTAGACATCAGCGCCACCCATGAAGGTCGGCAAACGATGCTGGAAGTAGTGCGGAAGGTGGCCGACGCGATCTTCATCCCGTTTGGAGTTGGGGGAGGGATTGAGACGGTCGAGGATATGCGCGATACGCTTCTTGCCGGAGCCGACAAGATAGCAATCAACACGGCGGCGGTGCGTCGCCCTGAGTTGATCACAGAGGGGGCCAATCGTTTTGGAAGTCAATGCATGGTGATTGCCATTGATGCACGCTGGAATGGGAGCTTCCACGAGGTATTTGTGCGCGGTGGTCGTCTGCCTACTGGCGTGGATGCCATTCAATGGGCGCAGGAAGTCGAAAGATATGGGGCAGGAGAAATCTTGCTGACCAGTATGGATCGGGATGGCACAAAGAGCGGCTATGATCTCAAGTTGACGAGTGCTGTCGCTGGCTCCGTGGCGATTCCTGTCATTGCGTCGGGTGGCGCGGGCACAGAGCAGCACTTCTATGAAGCACTGACAGAAGGACAGGCCAGTGCCGCCCTCGCTGCCAGTCTGTTTCATTATCGCGAATTGAGTATTGCTGAGTTGAAACGGTATCTGTCAAATCGCGCAGTGCCGATACGACCCTATGAAGAGGTGCGCCTTGCCTGAACTACCTTCTATTCAATGGGACTCTCAGGGGCTCATCCCCGCCATTATCCAGGATGCCCGGTCACGGCAGGTCTTGATGCTGGGCTGGATGAATACCGAATCACTGACGCTTACACTGGAAACAGGGTTCGTCCATTTCTGGAGTCGCAGTCGCCAGGAATTGTGGAAGAAGGGTGCCACCAGCGGAAATGTGCTGAAGCTGGACAGGATCGATATCGACTGTGATGCGGATGCGCTGCTTGTTCGCGCCCATCCCGCAGGCCCCACCTGCCATACAGGGCAGATCACCTGCTTCTATGAATCGCTCCATATGGGATCACCAACAGCGGAGGCTTTACCAGATATGGCAGAACCCTTTATCAGCCGCCTGTTTGCAACCATCCAGGATCGAAAGATCAACCCGCGACCTGACTCTTATACCAACCAGTTGCTCGATGCGGGGGAGGAGGAAATCCTGAAAAAGATTGGGGAAGAGAGCATTGAGGTGATCCTCGCCGCTGCCCGTCAGAGTGAAGAGCGGCTGCTGAGTGAACTGGCCGATCTCGTCTATCACGGGTTAGTGCTGCTAGCCGCACGTGATCTGACACCGGAGGCGGTTAGTGCCGTACTCGAAGCGAGGCACAACTCATGAAAGCACTCATCAGTGTTTATGATAAGGCAGGGTTAGTCGATCTGGCCGTTGGCCTCACCGAACTTGGCGTCGAACTCATCGCCAGCGGAGGCACAGGTGCTGTCTTGCACGAAGCTGGATACATGCTGACGACGGTCGAAGAGATCACCGGTCTCCCGCACCTGCTGGATGGTCGCGTCAAGACCTTGCATCCAGCCATCCATGCGGGCATCCTCGCTCGTGCGACGGATGCAGACCGCGCCACCCTCGCGCAGCATGACTGGCCGCTGATCGATCTTGTGATCGTCAACCTCTATCCGTTTGCAGCCACCATTGCACAGCCCGACATCACAGTTGCACAGGCCATCGAACAGATCGATATTGGGGGCGTAGCATTGATCCGTGCAGCGGCCAAGAACTTTGAACGAGTAACCGTAGTAGCCGATCCGGCGGATTACGCCAGCATCCTCAATGAACTGCGCGAGTCTGGTCAGGTCACCGTCAAGACACGCCGCCGATTGGCAGCCAAAGCCATGAGTCTGACTGCCGCTTATGATCAAACGATTGCCCAGTATCTAGCTGAATCACAGGGGGAGACCATTCCGATGCTGCCCCCTGCACTATCTGTCAGTATTCCTGCTGTACTTTCTCTGCGCTACGGAGAGAATCCTCATCAAGAGGCTGCCTATTATGCGCCGCCAGGGGTTGGACCGCTGGGCGGGAATCTGCTCCAGGGAAGCCCACTCTCGTATAACAATCTTCTCGATCTGGATGCCGCCTGGTCAGCAGCCAGCGATTTCTCTGAACCGACTGTTGTTATCGTGAAGCACCTCAGCCCCTGTGGAATCGCGTCAAATGAAGTGATTGCTCAAGCATTCCAGAATGCCCTGGCCTCTGATCCGACTTCGGCGTTTGGCGGGGTAGTAGCTGCCAATCGTCTTTTTGATGAAGATGCTGCCAACGCCCTTGGCGACCTCTTTGTGGAGGCGATCACTGCCCCGGAGTTTACGAAAGGAGCGTTAGGAATCCTGTCGAAACGCAAGAATTGCCGGGTTCTCAAAATGAACCCGCTTCCACCATCGCGCTATCAGCTTCGGTCGATTAGAGGTGGGGTAATTGTCCAGACACATGATCAAGGAACCGACACTGAGTGGAACATAGTCACGGATCGCAAACCCACGAAAAAGGAGATGTCTGCCCTGCGTTTTGCGTGGCGAGTTGCTAAACACGTCAAGAGCAATGCCATCGTCCTCTCCAATGAGGCAGCTACAGTAGGTATTGGCGGCGGATTGCCCAGCCGCGTCGATGCAGTAAAGCTCGCAGTGGAGAAAGCCGGCACCCGATCGCAGGGTGCGGTCATGGCCTCCGATGCCTTTTTCCCGTTCCCCGATGGGCTTGAAGTCGCGGTTGAGGCAGGTGTGACAGCCATCGTCCAACCCGGAGGATCCATCCGGGATGATCAGGTCATCGCTGCTGCCAATGCACATGGTATCGCAATGGTGGTCACAGGTGTCCGGCATTTTCGCCACTAAGCTTGGAGCATGCATGTCCAATTTCACTTTGTTTCTGCTGGATATGGATGGGGTGCTCATTGACTCTCGTGGGTACCGGGAAGCATTGCGGGATACCGTAGATCACTTTGCGCTGCAGATGGGAGTCATTCCGCCTCACCTCACCGAGGATGAGATTGTGCATTTTGAGGCATGTGGGATGACTAATGAATGGTTGTCTGGAGCATTCTGCCTTGTCACCCTGCTCATGGCGGTGACTGAACAGGACATCGCGGTTATTCGGCCCACCCTGAAGGAAACCATCGTAGCCGTGAGAGAAGCAGAATTGACGATAGACCGCCCTGACTTTTCGGGCTTGGTTGCGCAACTCTTCGAT
>JAHEME010000269.1 GCA_024643825.1 Chloroflexota bacterium
CAGCATTCGCGAAGGCTACTTCTTTGCGATGCGTTACATCCCAACCGGGTCGGTACGCACCCTGCTGAAATCTGGGGCTATCGGCCCGGCGATAACCCTTGCTATGATCCGGCAGATTGTCGACGCTTTGGAACACATCCATTCACACGACATCGTCCACCGCGATCTGAAACCGGGCAATCTCCTGCTTGAGCCTGGTCCGCGTGTGTATCTTAGCGATTTCGGCCTTGCACGTGAATTACGAGACGTAACAGCCGTACTTCACACCGGGCATGGAACCGGGCCTTACGCGTCTCCAGAGCAGCATTCTCGCTCCCCGATCAGCGTGCGTTCCGACATCTTCAGCCTCGGCGTCGTGATTTATGAGATGCTTACTGGTACGCTCCCCTGGCACGGCGAAACGCCGCTGGCAGTCGCCCAACACTTTTCCGGGGAGGTGCTTCCCGATCCTCGCATGGTGAATTATGCGCTACCACCGGGCATAGTCGAGGCGCTTCGCGCTATGACTCACTACGACCCGGTTGAGCGCCCCGATTCCATTCGTCATGCGTGGGACATACTGGTCGAATCCTTCGGTGAGGAAGCCCGGCTCTTTCTTGAAATTAAGGGACTGGATGTCCCCTCGACCGAGGAAGACCATTCCGATGCAGGCCTGGAAGTTACTGCCGCACATCAGCTTCTTGATTCCAATTTGCGCGGCTGGGAATCCACTCACGAACCATTCCCTGTTAGCCTCTCGAACTTCATGCTGATCGATGCAGCCTTACGACATGTTGAAGACCTCAGCCCGACCGAGTTACAAGCCATGCTGAGGGGTGCGCTGGCGCATGGCTACCGCATCTTTTACTGGGCAAACCGCGTCACCGATAGCGAATCACGCCAGCAGGCCCTTATCTCTGTGATGACGTACGAGGATGACGCCGCATTAGAACGTGCGGTCAGCCAGATACAGCATGAAACTGGCACGATTTCGCTGCCGGCGTCCGTCCAGGAGCGTCTGGTCAACCTGCTGATGCAATCCTCCAACACCACAGTGCAGGGCAGCGCGATCCACCTGCTGCGCCGTTCCCTGATGGGGATACAGGAATGGCAGAGCTTTACCATCAACCCGGAAGCCGATGCGCTGCTGGCGGATATCGCTCTCAGCGAGCATGCTCAATCCACCATCGCTGCCCAATTGATCGGCCAGATACGCAGCGAAGCCGCTGTCGAACGCCTGCTCACAGCGCATGGAACGTCCCTGGACTCCCGCATGTGGCCTGCCCTGACCATGATCTGGAGAGAAGCTCATACCTTTCCTCAAAGCGTCTCTTCGCGCATTCGTCTCCAGGCGGCCCTGAATGCTGCTCGTCGCCAACTGCTGGAAGATCGCTTCGCCGTGACCCTGGCCCGCCTGACACTGGGCGCAATGGCTGGGCTGCTGGCAGGCGCGGCGCTTCTCTCCGGGCTGTTTGGCTCCGTCGATTTGCAGTTTCGAGATACCCTATTCCAGCCTTACTCCGATAGTGGAATCGTGACGATTGTCGCCATCGGCGATGACACGCTGGCCCGCTATGGTCGCTGGGATTCCTGGCCACGCTCGCTGCACGCAGAACTGGTAGATCGTCTGGTGCAAGCCCATGCACGCGTCATTGCCCTGGATATTGCGTTCGCCTCGGTGACCAAAGATGATGTCCTCCTTGCCGAGTCCATCCGTCAGGCGGGGAATGTGATCCAGCCTGTGCTCGGCGAAGGCGATGCCTATCCCAGTGATTCGGGTATCGCCGCCTTTGCTGGGGCCGTGTGGCCCCAGCCGAGCCTGGCAAGCGCAGGTATGGCGGTGGGCCACACCAACATCCTGCATGATTCTGATGGGTATGTACGTCGGATGCCCGTCGCCATTCTGGTGGATAACGTCGCAGTTCCCAGCATGGCGCTCGCTTCTATCGAAGCCTATCTAGGAATCGGCTCTGGCGGTCAGCTTGATCCTCAGGCGAGCACAATCAACGCCGCCGGACGCACGATCCCGGTTGGCTCGTATGGTGAGATGCTCATTCACTATACAGGCCCGCCACTCGCCAATCAGCAAACAAACTTCAACCTGGTGCGCTATCAGGATATCCTCGACGGACACTTCGATCCTTCGTTGATTGACGGCAAGATCGTGCTGGTGGGGCTGATCGCAACCGCCGAGCCAGATAGCTATCTGACTCCAGTAAGCGAGCGGGGTCGGCCTATGTATGGAGTTGAGATCATTGCCAACGGCATCGAAACGATCTGGTCGGGCCGCTTTTTACATCGCCCACCCCGCTGGGCAGAATTTACCTCTCTGGTGATCCTCGGTGCGGTTGCGGGGCTTTTGGCAACGCGAGCGTGGCAGGGGCTGTTACTCAGCATCCTGGCGGGAATCGGCTATTTTGTGGTGGCCGGAATTTTATTTGACACACGCGGGCTTGTCCTGAGCCTGTTCTATCCGACCCTGGCAGGGATCGGAGGCTACGTGACGGTCACCACCTATCGCCTCTCCCTGAGTGCTCGTGAGCGTGATAAGCTGGCCCGTTTGTTCGCTGCGCGAGTCTCTCCCAATACAGCGCGCGCCGCCCTGCGTGCCGTGGAACGAGGCGAATTGCACCTCGGAGGACAAACGCAGGAAGTGACCGCTGTTTCCGTAGAACTACGCTCCGACCCTGCAGCCAACCTTCCCCCCCAGACCATGATCGAGATGGTAGGCGAATTCCGTCATCGGATTGAGCAGGCGGTCTTTTCCTACGATGGCATCGTGGTTCGATCTGAGGGAGGAGAATTAGGAGCTTTGTTCAACACGCCCCTGCCCCAGGACGATCATCCGGAGCGAGGGATTGCTGCTGCCGTACGCATCATGCAGCAGATGCACGCCTTTCAACAGAGCCTCCCACCCGATCACCCTTTCCGCATAGCGAACATTGGGATCGGGATCGCTACAGGTACAGCGACCATTGGCTACGCATCCCCGGAAGGCCGTTCGCGTCACATCGCTGTGGGAGAAGCGATCCGCCTCGCAACGCAGCTAGCGAAAACGACAGATGCCAACACCATCCTGATCGGCGCATCGACGCAGGAACGTGGAGGGGCGAGCTTTGCCGCCTCCCCGCTGCCACCCGTAGCCATACGAGGCAGACCTATCCCCGAAGGCGTCTTTCAGCTTCGCTAAGAGTGATTAGGCGACGTCCCGCTGCCTGTTTTGCCGCTGCCATCTCCACATCAGCCAGACATCTGCTGCCACAACGATCACCAGAAGCAGCCAGCGAATCCAGGGGAAACACGTCACCGTAATGCCAAATACCTGCAAGCACGTCCCGCTTGCGCTTCGCCCCGCCGCCCCTTCGCTGCTGGACTCTCCATTGCTCGGCTCATCCCCCGCAAATTGGGGAAGCGCAAGAGCTGATACGCGGATGGTAGCGCATACTTCATCCGCAGATTCTTCGACGCCCATCGCAGAGGCACAAACTACAAGGTTATCGCCGTTGCCCGTAACCAGCAGTTCCACCGTCAATACAGTCTGTGTGCTAGGTAGAAGTTGGTCGAGATGCCATTTGATCTGCTCTGAATCAACCTGTAATTGCCCCAACGCCAACTGAATCCCACCCAGCGCCCCTGGTCCGTCAACATGATTCAGAACGGCAATGTCCGTGATCGCCGTCGCCCCTGCGTTCTCAAGCTGAATCATCAAAGTCACAATCTGACCCGGAGTCGCCTGGCTCTGATCAGTGCCCAGCCGCAGGATCAACCCTTCTAGATCATTGTTCGTGCTGGTGGTGCCATTCTCATCCGGCTGTCCTTCTTCCCCTGCTTCTACGGGTGACTCATCAGGCGGGGTTTCCGCGCTTGTGCTTTCCTCCGTCACAGCAGCCACAGTAGTAGCAACTGTAGGCGCAACAGTTGCTGCTGGCGCGATAGTGACCGTTGGAGCCGGGGTAACGGGGGGTATAGGAGTAGACGGTGGAGCTAGAGGGAGCGCACCACCACCTCCGCCGCCGCTTTTCGCCGGGTTAACCGTAATCATTACTATAGCCGGATCGGAGCAGGCAGATTGTTGATCGCATACCTGGTAGCTAAACTGGGTGGTTCCCAGGAACGAATTCCCAGCGGAATACCTGATCTGCCCGGTAGTCGGGTTTACCAAAACACTGCCATTCCCAGGAGGGCTGACAATCACCACGGAAGTCGGGTCGATAGCGCTATCAATATCGAAGTCATTGCCCAGCACTGAGATCGTCACCGAGTCGCCTTGCCGGGTGCTTGCCGAGTCTGGCAGCGCAGTCGGCGGATCATTGACCGGGTCAATTGTGACTGTTACAGTAGCCGTAGAGCACAGACTTCCCGTATCGCAAATCTGATAGTCAAAACTATCGATCACTCCACTGATGTCTGGATCAGGGGTATAGGTGAGCGTCCCATTTCCGTTTGGGACTGCCATCCCGTAGGATGGCAACGACTCAACCGTGATGGAACCCGGATCGAGGTTATTTTGAGGGTCGGTGTCATTGCCTGCGACGTTGATGATAACCTCGACATCTTCATCGGTTGTCGCCGGGTCATCAATAGCTGTTGGCCCGGTATTCGCGCCGCCAACGGTTACCGTCACCAGTGCTGTCGCGCACAGAGGGGAAGGATCGCAAATCTCGTAGGAGAAGGTGTCAGGCCCGGTGAAGCTAGTGGCTGGCACATAGCTGACGAAATCGTCCGAGGGTTCAGTAGGCGTCCCCGCATTATTGATCGTGGCCGTCCCGCCCTGATCAGTAGTTACGCTAGCCCCTCCAGGAACGTCAACCGTCGAAAAGACCCGCGTAAGCGTGATCGGGTCGCCATCCAGGTCGTAGTCGTTATCCAGCACATGGACGACCTGAGAAATGCCGGTCGGAGTGGTCGTCCCGTCTGGCTGTGCTACTGGGGCCGTCCTGCCAGTTCCGATCGTACATGTGCCCTGATCGGATTGGATCGTAAATTGCACTTCCGAGGGCGTGACCGTGCCCGTCCACGCCATTATCACGTTGACGTTGGCATTTTTCTTGGCGGTGATCGGAGGAGTAAACACGATGGCGGAACCAGAAGCGGTATCCCCATTATGAACGACTGTATTGTTGGGCCACTCGATCCAATCCAGCAGATCGCTCGATGCAATCGTATAGTTGAATGGATCAAGCCCCGTGATCGAGATGTCCATCGAGGAGGTGTTCTTTAGCTGAAAGCGCACCTCATTGGGGCTATTGAAAGTCACAGACTGTCGGACGATGGCACAGCCCAACGCAGC
>JAHEME010000270.1 GCA_024643825.1 Chloroflexota bacterium
GAGATTCTGCCGTACTCGGCTTCACGCGCGCAGTTGGTCGCTGAGAAGATTCGTCCTGCGCTGGCAGCGGGGCAGATCGTCCTGTGCGACCGTTTCTTCGATAGCACCTATGCCTATCAGGGCTACGGGCACGGGCTTGATCTGGGCGTACTGCGGACCATCACCGAGTTTGCTACCGAGGACCTCAAGCCTGATTTGACTCTGTACCTCGAAGTCGATCCTGAGGAGGGCCTCAAACGTCGTTTGCGGGATCAATCGGCGGAGTGGAATCGCCTGGATGAAATGACCATCGCGTTTCACCAGCGAGTGCATGAAGGCTATGCGGCGTTGATCAAAGCGGAGCCGGATCGGTGGGTGGTCATCGACGGGATGCAGTCGCAGTCACAGGTGCAGCACATCATTCGAGAGACTGTCCACCAACATATGGGGTAGCCGCAAGATGGCAATCGCCGGATCGCCTCGCTATACTGCGTTCTGCTAATCCGGCTCCTGTTCTGCCCGGCCAGCATCATACTCGCGGTTCAGGCACGTAGGTTCGATCATGGTTTCTGCAACCAATCGTTTCTTCCGAAATTTTGACTTTATCTTACTCGGCACCGTGATTCTGCTGATTATCTTTGGCATTATGATGATCGCCAGCGCCACACGGGATGTTGCCAGTCTTGCCGACCGGGTGAACAGCCAGATCATCTATACCTTTGTCGGTATCGCTGTCGTCATCATCGTGGCGGCGGTGGATTATCGCCTCCTCACTAGTACCTGGCTCTGGATTTACGGCGTGATCGTCTTGATCCTGGGGGCCGTCGGTGCCCTGGGCACAGAAGGGGAGGCCGGCGCGCAGAGCTGGCTGAATCTGGGCGTAGCTGGGTTCCAGCCTTCCGAGCTTGCCAAGATGCTGCTGATCATTGTGCTGGCCCAGCAGTTATCGAATTCCGGCGAGAAGATCAAACAGCTATCCGGCGTGATTCGATCCCTGGGATTCATCGCCATCCCGGTATTCTTCATCTTCATTCAGCCAGACCTGGGGATCACCATTCTGGTCCTGGTGACGTGGTTTGTGATGGTGTGGGGGGCCGGGATGCGCTGGCAGCATATCGCCTTGTTTGCTGTGGTTGCCATCATCATGATGCCGATTCTGTGGTCACAGATGGAAGACTATCAGAAGTCGCGTATTACCACCTTCATCAACCTGGATGCCGACCCGGACGCAGGGTTCAACATTCGTCAGGCGATGACCGCCATCGGGAACGGGGGGCTGCTGGGGCGCGGCTATATGCAGGGGTCGCAAAGCCAGCTTCGCTATTTGCGGGTGCGCCATACCGACTTCATCTTTGCCGTGATTGCCGAAGAACTTGGCTTTGTTGGCTCGCTGATAGTCTTGATCCTGATCTTCATTGTGCTTGCCCGAATCTTGCGTGCTGCCCGGCTGGCCAACGATACACCAGGCGTGCTGATCTGTTATGGCGTGGCGACCGTGATCTTCTTCCAGACGGTCGTCTCCGTCGGGATGAATGTACGCGTACTCCCGGTAACAGGGCTGACCCTGCCCTTTGTTAGCTCCGGGGGGAGTTCACTGGTGACACTCCTTTTCGGAATCGGGTTGGTTGAAAGCATTGTCATGCGCCATAATCCGCGCGAGTGGTAGCCGAATCGTACTCCGTTTTTCCCTCTCAAGGAGTTTCCCCATTGTCTGACTCGACCCATCGCCCGGTACGGGTGCGTTTCGCCCCCAGCCCTACAGGTTCTCTTCATATCGGAGGGCTGCGAACGGCGCTGTTCGGCTGGCTGTTCGCACGTCATTATGATGGGACGTTCATTCTACGCATCGAAGACACCGATCAAAAGCGGTTCGACCCCACCGCCCTCGCGACATTGACCGAAGCGCTGCGCTGGGCCGGGCTGATGTGGGATGAAGGCCCCGAAATCGGCGGGGAGTATGGCCCCTATGTCCAATCAGAACGATTGGAGCATTATCAGAAGTGGGCGCACTGGCTGGTCGATCACGGGAAGGCCTATCGCTGCTACTGCACATCCGAGCGTATCAAGGAAGTGAACGAGCAAAAGCAGGCGCGCAAAGAACCGCCCGGCTATGATCGCTTCTGCCGCAGCCTGACGCCCGACCAGATCGCCGAGCGCGAAGCACAGGGGCTTCCGTTCGTCATCCGCATGAAGATGCCCCTCGATGGCAAGACAGTTGTTCAGGATATGATTCGCGGCGATGTTGAGTTCGAGAACAGCACCCAGCAGGATATGGTACTGCTGAAATCAGACGGCTTCCCGACCTATCACCTCGCCTATGTGGTGGACGATCACCTAATGGCGATCTCCCATACCATGCGGGCTGTCGAATGGCTGCCATCCTTCCCCCTGCACGCCCAAATCTGGCAGGCGCTGGACTGGGAGATGCCCATCCACATGCACCTGCCCGTGCTGCTCAACCCCAACGGGAAGGGCAAGATCAGCAAGCGCAAGCCCCCGATGGATAAGTATGGGAATGCGATCCCCGTGCTGGTGCATGATTTCATGGATGGCGGCTATCTGCCGGAAGCGGTCATCAACTTTCTATCGAATATCGGCTGGGCTTTTGGCGATGATCGGGAAATCTTCACCATGCAGGAGGCCATCGAACGTTTTGATGGTACGCGCATCAACCCGGCCAACAGCGCCTTTCCAGTCGAAAAGCTGGAATGGCTCAACGGCCTGTACATCCGCGATCTTCCCACGGAAGAACTGGCGAGGCGGCTACGTCCATTTCTGGAGCAGGCGGGTCTCACCATTGATGAAGATCGCCTTCTGAAAGTAACCCCGCTGATCCAGGAGCGCATCAAGACCCTGTCGGAAGCGGCAGCGATGGTCGGGTTCATCTTCAGTGGCGAAATTCAGCTGGGCCCGCAGACCCTGATACAGAAGAAGATGGATCGGGAAGGGACGATACGCGCCCTCCGCGCGGCCCATGATGCGCTGGCCTCCCTGCCTGATTTTGCTCATGACATCCAGGAACCCGCCATGCGAGCCTTAGCCGAAGAGCTTGGTTTGAAGGCGGGGCAGTTGTTCGGTACGCTGCGACAGGCCGTGACCGGGCAAACGATCTCCCCACCGTTGTTTGAGACGATGGAGATTCTGGGTCGCGACCTGTGCCTGACACGCATCGAAGCGGCAGCTAGTTTGCTGGATTCGGTCAGCTAGGTTGCCTTGCACACTTGCGAGAGGAACCCTCAAGCCTGCGAGGGTGCTGAAGTAGCTCGGCTCACGCTGATCACCTCACCGCGCTGGGCGGAGGTTCCCGGTTCGAGCCGCCGCCCCTCATCACGGAAGATCGCCGACCGGACGATCCCCATCCGATCCAGGCGATAGGCCAGCGAAGTTCCCAATACACCGAAGCCATACTTCACGCTGCGCTTGAAGTTAATCGAGGATGCTTCTGGCATGTAGCGCGTCGGGCATGAGATTTCCCCCAGATTGAACTTGAAGGCGACTGCCTGCGCAATCATTTGGTTGTCAAACACAAAGTCATCGGAGTTTTCGGCCAACGGCAGCGTTTCCAGCACCTTGCGGGTAAAGGCCCGATAGCCCGTATGGTATTCAGAGAGTTTCACATCCCCCAGCAGCAGGTTCTCAAATGCGGTCAGGAAGCGGTTGGCGATGTACTTCCAGATCGGCATCCCGCCTTGCAGTGCGCCCCTGCCCAGGATTCGTGACGCCAGCACCATGTCGTATTCCCCGGAGGCGATCATCCACGAGATCGCCCCGCACAGCTTCGGTGAATACTGATAGTCGGGGTGAACCATCACCACGATGTCAGCACCGCTTTCCAGGGCAGCGGTGTAGCATGTCTTCTGATTGCCCCCGTATCCTGTATTTTGATTGTGCCGGATGATCGTCTGAATTCCGAGCGTGCGTGCGACATCAATCGTATGATCACGGCTGTGGTCATCTACGAGGATCACCTCATCCACGATGTCATGGGGCAGGTCATTATAGGTCTGCACCAGCGTCTGTTCCGCGTTATAGGCTGGCATGACGACTACCAGTTTTTTCCCGTTGATCATGGGTTGTGACCTTATTCCTAGAACCATCTTCCTGATTGGCAAATAGTGTAGCACAACAGGAAGCTCAGAACAGAAAACGGCGATGCATACCCCGCACCGCCGTCGTATAGTGGCTGTTCCCGTGTGTTATCGGGTGCTGACCATGTTGTGTACCAGATCGACAATTTCAATCGTCGAGGGGAGCACACGCTTCCACAGACGATCCACCTCCAGCGTAAACCCTTTGAGCACGCGAGAATTATACCGCCCTGCCATATCGGTTCGGAATTCCCCATACAGGCCATCCGGCCCCAGGTGATAGAAATTCACCAGTTCCCGCTGTGGATCAATCAACCAGTATTCACGTACCCCCAGCGATTCGTAAAGTACGAACTTCTCGCCCCGGTCGAAGGCCGTGGACTCAGGAGAAGTCACTTCGACTACAATGTCCGGTGGCCCTTCCATATAGGTGTCATGAACCCGGTCAAAGTGGCTGTGGGCAATAAATACAATGTCCGGCTCAATCGGTTGGCCGCCCTGCGGCACAACGCGGTACGGCGATTCCCGTACGAGGCCCGCATCCCGCGTTTCCACGAACGTCTTGAGGAGTACAGTCAGGTACAGGCGCAGGTCCTGATGGCGACCTGTGACAGGCGCGGGGGGCCGAGGCAGTTCCTCTACAGGTAGAGGCCGCACGTTTTCTTGGCTGCTATTCTGGCGGGGCGCGATCAGTTCCTCGAAGCTCAACTGCTCGCCACGTTTACTTTTCGCTGTTGCGCCCTGCGCTAATTCGTCCAGATAAACGTCAGTATCCATGAACCTCACACGGTTCACTAACCTATCTCTTACCTAGAGTATATCATATTTGTCGTTAAATCAAGGTTAAGTGCGGGGGAATGCAACAAATATGTAATCTGGGACGGAGATAGAACAGGACCAATCAACTCTGCAAAAATCGAGCTGCCGCCCACTTCCATCGCAGCGAAACCCAATCCTGCGGAGTCCAGAATCAAGGTTGACGGAGAGACTCTGGCTAGGTATAATGCCGCCTGTATTCCTGCGTAGCTCAACGGCAGAGCATCCGGCTGTTAACCGGAGGGTTGCTGGTTCGAATCCAGCCGCAGGAGTTTTGAGGTAAGAGAGGCCCTTTCACATATGTGGAAGGGCCATTTTCGTGCGTGGAATGGTTCGAATCCAACGAGCAGGAGTGAACATAATGGATAATGATGTAC
>JAHEME010000271.1 GCA_024643825.1 Chloroflexota bacterium
CATCAGGCGGCGCGGATCGACCTTGGCGCCCTGCCGCGCGAAGTACTCGCTGATGCGGGTCACGTCGCGTTCCAGCAGAAAGCGGGCGTCGCTGTTGCGGTGTGCATCCACCACCTGCGGGAAGTCGATCAGGGTGATGGCCCCTTCCCAATACAGAATGTTGTAGGCCGAGAGGTCGCCGTGAATCAGGCCCATGCCCAGCATCAGCCGGATGTTGCGCACGACTTCCTCATAGAGGGGCTGCGCCTCGTCCCGATCCAGCCGCACCTCGATCAGCGTGGGGGCGGCTGCTGCCTCGTCGCCAAGGTAGCTCATCAGGATGGCGTTCTCGGCGGCGGCGATTGGTTTCGGAACCGCGCCACCCCCCGCATGCAGCGATTCGAGAGTCTGGTATTCGTAGGTCAGCCACGAGGTGTGCGCCACCTGCTTCCCGAAGGCCGACTTCTTGCCGATGGCGCGCATGACGCGATCCTGGTTTTCATGCACGACGTGTCCATCGGCGGTGAGTACCTGCCGCCCCTGCCGATACATGGCATCGTTGCTGAGGATGCGGAACTTGCGCGGGCGGTAGACCTTCGCTGCGATGAACTCCCGCCCCGTGCCGGGGTCGGCTTCGCAGCGGTAGACGCTGGCTTCCTTGCCGCCTTTGACCACCGCCAGCACATCAGTGATGATCTGCTGATCGTAGAACGTACGCAGCGAGGATAGCAGCCATTCGGCCTCGTGCTTCGAGGGGCGATAGGTGGTCTGGAAGCTGCCTTCCAGCGCCAGCGGATCGACTACCTCTTCGATGTCCCTGTCGCGTTCGCGGTAGGTCGGCGGGGTAACACGCGGCTTGCGCTTTCTGCGCTCCGAGCGATCCGTGCGCAGCGGGTTGAAGGTTTCGGCGTAGTCGTCGTAGCTGTCTTCGTCAAAGTCATCCAGATAGGATGGGTGTGTAACCAAAGCTGGTTTCTCCTAACCTCAATCCATTCCACGCGGATGCACGAGCACCCGCATCAACAGGTCAGAGGCGAAGAAAACCAGACTCAACAGGCAGAATCAACAACGCCACCTGACGTGTTTCGCAAAGAGCAGTTGCGAAACATAGGGAGCGCGCACGCCTGCGGTATTCGATTGGTGTGTAAGGGAGAACTCCGAAAGGAGATCAGTTCACGTGCGGTCTCGAATCCAGGCGTACGCTGGGGGAAAGAGCAGATCGATTGGCTGTCATGTAGATACGCCTCCTTTCAAATTCGAGTAGTGAAGCGAAGTGTAGCATGGGTCGGATGGGGTGTCAAATCGCGTTCCCGCGATGCTAGCGGCTACCTCTGCTGGATCTAACTTCCTACAGACTTTCCCCCAGTTGACTTTCCCACCTACATTGAGGATACTGAGAAGCGGGGTGGAACTGATCTCACAGGGGCAGAAAATCAGGTAGGTCATGCCGGAATCGATCCGAGTTCTTATTGTAGACGATAACAGCGATGCGCGTGGATTTCTAGAACGTCTCTTCACGTTTGAGGAAGCGTACCAGGTCATCGCGGAAGCGGAAGATGGGCAGGAAGCCATCGATCTTGTGCGCGTTCACCTGCCTCATATTGTGGTGATGGACCTCAACATGCCGAACATGGATGGCATCACGGCCTGCGGGGTAATCAAGAAAGAATGGCCCGCCACGCAGGTGATCCTGATGAGCGTGCAGGATGATGCCGGGCCGATCCGCGACGCCATCGAGAACGGCGCATCGGCGTTTCTGATCAAGCCCGTAGACCCCGAAGACCTCCTCGACCTGATGCACCGTGCGTATACCGCCTATAAAGCCGCCGCTGCCTGACTGCGCCGCTGCTTGACCGCGCCGCTGCCTGACCGCTCCATGCCCTCCGAACCTCAACTCGATCCACTGGACTTCGAGCGCATCCCCGCCGAAGAGGGGCTTGCGCGTTCGCGGGCATTCCTCGCGTCGATGCGCAAGCGGCGCACCGTGCGCGACTATTCCCCGGAACCCGTGCCGTTTGAGCTAATTCAGAACGCAATCGCCACCGCCGCGTCTGCACCCTCCGGGGCCAACCAGCAGCCGTGGACGTTCGTGGTGGTGAGCGACCCCGACCTCAAGCGGCGCATGCGGATTGCGGCAGAGGCGGAAGAGAAGGAAAGCTACGAACGCCGGATGTCGCAGGAGTGGCTCGACGTGCTGGCCCCGCTGGGCACCGACTGGCACAAGCCCCATCTCGAAATTGCGCCCTATGTGATCGTGGTGTTCCGGCAGTCGTATGGCCTGCGCAGCGACCCGGAGACAGGCGAGGTCACGAAGGTCAAGCACTACTACAGCGAGGAGTCAGTGGGGATCGCGGTCGGGGTGCTGCTGGCGAGTCTGCATCAGGCGGGGCTGGCGACCTTGACTCACACCCCCAGCCCGATGGGCTTCCTCAGCGAGGTGCTGGGCCGCCCGAAAAACGAGCGTCCGTATGTGGTGATCCCGGTGGGCTACCCTGCCCCGGATGCGAAGGTTCCGCGAATTACGAAGAAGGGACTCGATGAGGTGATGGTAGTGAAGTAGTGCTTTGTCAGAGAAAACGAACCGTGTTGATCCACTGACCCGGTGTGGTGAGTTCGCAGGCTTCAACCAGGGTAGTAACAATCAGGCCAATATCGTTGTGACGCCCTGGATTTACGAACAAGATTCCGGCATGCTGTTGTTCCTCAGCCATCCAGTTCGCGCGAAGCCGTAAGAAGTCCTGATCACGCGTAAGAACAACGCGGCCCTGTTCCGCTGCAAAGGAGAGATGGACTTCATCATCCAGCGTGCCGACTAATCCAACTTCCTGACAACGCACCACATCAATCCCACGCTGCCGAAGTTGGTTAACAACCGACATAGGCCAATTCTCATCGGTGTAGAAACGAAGCAAGCATTCGCTCAGGTCTTCGCTCAAGCTCCGTCTCCTCAAGATTAGATCAGGCAGACTGTGGGGGGTTATTCGGATTTGGATTGCAACTGATCCATCTCATCTCGCAGAGACGGATACTTCTTGCCTTGCTCCTCAAAGAACGCGGCATCCTCGCGTACAGATTCGTCAACAGCCTCACGGTTGTCATAGTAGTACGAAAGCGCTGCGTGAACCTGCCCCAGCGTAAGCCCAAATTCCTCAATGATGCGTTCGACAGACCATGCCGCCTGTACATGCCACATAGCGATGTCAGCGACAGTAATGCGCGTCCCTGCAATGCGCGGCTTTCCACCCATCACACCGGGCGCGATTTCGATATGCTCGATCAACTGGATTGCCATCGATTCACCTCAAATGTAGTATACCATGTATGAAGATCGAGAGTATCGATGAAGTCATGTGCATCCTTTCCGAGGAATGCTATTCAATATGCAAGGCATAATTTCGCAGAAAAGAGTTCCATCCTATAATGTCTCTATTATGGAAACGAACTCTGCTCCCCCAACTCGTTCTCCCTGGCCCTCCTACCGATTGAGCTTGCTGTCTGGGCTGATCGTATTCGTGATCAGCGCCGGGCTGGGACTCGCCACCATCCTCACTCCCTATGATTCCTTCGGACGGGCCTTCCAATTCGTACCACAGGCAGCGACATGGCTGCGCCTGTTAGGGGCCATTGCCGCCTTCGTCCTCCCACTGGGGATCGAGATCACTCTGCGGCAGCGCAAGGACTATCGCATGATGGCCGCCAGCGAACACTGGAATGCGCTGATCGGCAGAACGGCGCGCCCGATGATGGTCGTGATCGCGGTGCTGGTCGGGATCATGCCGCTGCTGCTGGCGACCTCGTATGCGGAAGCAAAGCAGTACGCCGAGTCGGGGTGCTTCGCGTTCGCCACACAGGAGGAGCTTGCAGCGAACTGGGATGATTCAGCGGGATTCCATACGCCAGCCAATCTACAATGTGTCCTTCCCACTGATCCGCGCCTGCTTTCAACCTCCCTCCTCCATCTACTATGGGGTGTTGGCTGGTTGGGCGTGGTCGTATTGAGCGCGGCGGCAGGCGTCTGGGTCGCATCCTTCCAGCGCGTAATCGAGGCGCTGGCACTGATCGTCTTTGTGGGGATCGTGATCGTAGGAGCCGTAACGATACTTGGCCCGGTGATCGGGCTGTACCTTCAGCGTGATCTGCCGGGGAGGATCGTATCCTGTTATGAGACGTGCTATGTCACTGAGGTGTGGCCGCCGATCCTCAACCCGCGCCTGATCTTTGCCTTTGTTCCGTTCCTGCTTGCGGCTGGCCTTGCCGGGTGGGCAAGGAGCAATGTGGCTCAGGTTGAGCGGAGTCAGGGGCAGCAGGAATAGGATGCGACCGTTCCGCGAATCACGAAAAAGCCGCTCAATGAGGTAGTGGTAGTGAAGTAGCAGTCGACACAGTTCGACCCGCATACTGTCCCCAGAATTGACCTTTCACGAGGAGCCATCACATGAACACGCCCAGCCCCATCATCCCTGCCGGGATCATCTCTCTGGTATTCATCTTTCTACTGGTGGAAATTGGACGGCTGATCCGCGCCATCCGGCACGACAAGGTAGCCAGAGAAGAAATCCCCGATCTGCTCAAAAGAAGATCGTGATGATCGCGTTCGTGCTGATCAGCGGGATCGCCGCATCGCTGGCGCTGGATCGGGCAGCGGTCTACGAGGGCACGACTATCGAAATTCTGGGGACGGGCCTGTTGGGGGTGCTGTTCTTTTCCGGGCGAGAAGACATCGAAGCCAACCGCCGCCAGCGCGAGATGCTGCGCGAGATTCGAGAACTGCGGGCGCAGATCACCGCGTGGCAGGAGAGTCAGGGCGGGGATTGATGACACAAAAGGCGTGGCACGAAGCCACGCCCCCTGAGTCCAGCATATCGATGCTCTATCGAAGAGCCTCACGCGGGCGGCCCATCAACAGATAGAACGCGCCACCTGCTACGATCAGGATCATCACGGCGAGGCCCAGCGGCAGCGGAACCCAGCCGGAGATCAGCACGTACACGGCGAGGCTGATCAGCGCACCCAGCCACAGCAGCGCGCCGACGTAGCGCCACAGCCGCCCTTCCCCGCGCATATGGAGCGCCTGGGCAATCGAGGCGAGGATGCCAAACATCACCGCCAGCGCCAACCCTACGTGCAGAAGGTTCGACGTCGTTAGGTACACGGTCAGCGCGGAGAAGCCCCCCGCAAAGAGCAGGAAAACAAGGATCGATAGCCAGCGAAACCGTCCAGTTGAAGTTTCCATCATGTAACCCTCCTGTTTCCGAATCAAACCCTGATGA
>JAHEME010000272.1 GCA_024643825.1 Chloroflexota bacterium
AGGTGCTCATGGTAGCAAAACTTTCCAAAACATGAAAATCTACATTAAGAGCGAATTCTGGCAAATTCTTTGTTCTGGGTGAGCCGCAGTTCGTTCTTGCCGACAAGCCGCCATATAGCGTCAAGGACTTCATACTCTTGATCCGGATCGAAATTAAGCCCTTCCATAACCGCTTGCAGCCCAAGTGCCCGTGGAGAACTATCGAAAAGCTCCAATATCCGATTTTCCATCCGGGCACGATCACCCGGTTCAGCATTGAGGTTATCAATGAAGGACTGAAGTTGCTGCATATTCACGGTTGAGAGCCTTTCGCTAAGTGGTATCTTCGCTGCAAAACGAGGATACATTAGGAACTCACCCGATGGAAGTTGAGTACAAAACTCAACGTTTCGCCGATGAGTTAAACCTTGACTTTCTCTCTAAAGCCATCATAGTATACTTTGAATGATATGTCAAAGCTAACTCGCTTCCTGATGTCCCGCCTCGATCCGCGCGCCGTGCCGCTGTTCAAGCGGCTGGCGAAGGTCATGGCATGGCCCTCGCTCGATCTCACGGTGGGCGCGGCGATCACGTTGATGCTCGCCCTCTATGCGCTGATGACCCTGCATGTACCTTACGTCCTTCGCATTCCGCCTCCTTACAACGGGACGCCTCTGGTGGTGCAGAGTTTTGTCATCCCAATCCCGCCCATTGATCGAATCATCGGAGCCATGACGACGATCTCTATCGTCGCCTTCTTCATCATGCCGCTGGTGACGGGGATCGTCGCTGCGCTGATCGCCTCTGCGGATGTGAACAGCGAATCGTTCACCTTGTTGAAGCTGACCAACATACCTCGTTCGGCGCTGGGACAGGCATATATGGCGACGGCTCTGTGGCGGCTGCGCGTGCCGCTGGCGCTGGTCGCGGCCCTGCTGCCCGTGTTCGCCTTTGGCATCACGGATGTGTTCCTCAGGATCATCGTGAGCTTCATTGGCTCGGAGCATCTGGCTCCTGCCGATACAACGGTTCGCTGGTTGTTGTTTGCTGGGGTCGCCGTAGGTCTGTGGGGGATGAATCTTTTCGCCGCCGCCAGTGCGGTGCAGTCAGTGTTCCGATGGAACTCCCGTGTCATGCCGCTGATCACAACCCCCTTGCTCAGCGCCCTTGTGATGGGCATTTCCCTTATCACTTCTCTCGCTTTGCTTGGCCCGGCGGTGGGGAACCCCATTGCATTGTGGGGTAGAGTGGGTCTGGATACGCTGGGCGTGATCGTAGCGGGGCTGGCAATCGGACCATTTACACTCTGGCTCTTGACGATCTGGTCTATCCGAAAGCGTTCCCATGAGTCGTAAGCCTCCCGACGATTCCCCCTCACTTGGCGGCATCGATCCCGATCTCAGCGGGCAGGAGCCGGGACTGGGCATCGAAGAGACGGTGCTCCGCATCTTCGCTACACTGCGATCCGACCCCGATACGGCGATGCGCGTCAGGGCGGCGGGGCTGCTGGCGGCGCAGGGCATCGAAGCCGTCCCCCTGATCCTCGCCGAAGTCGGCGATCCCTCCGAGGGCATCCGCTGGGCGGTGATTAGTTCGCTCGGAGCCATCGCTCCCACCGACGAAGCCGCCTCCGCTGCCATGCTTCCGGTGCTGGCAGCGGCTCTCTCGGATGAGCGTTCAGTGGTACGCCGCGCTGCCGCCGACTCGCTGGGCGCGATTGGCGCGGTCTACCCGCACCTCGTCGCCCCGGTGATCCCGGCGCTGGCGGCTCGGCTCTCTGACCGCACCAAGCCGTACCCGTTCCTCAGCCACCGCCGCGTGTGCGATGCCACCGCCGAAGCGTTGGAGCGCATCGCCACCCCGGAAGCCCTCGCCGCGCTCGAAGCGGGGCGATCTTCTTCCTAGTCCTTTGGCGGTCGCTACTCCCAAAAGGGCAGGCTCGGTGCCAGCACGCCGCGCTCGAAGGCGGCTGCCAGCAGAGCGCCGATTCCGTACATGGCAAAGTCGAGAGGATCAAACACGGTCGCCAGCGCATAGACGCCAAAGAATTGCAGTGTCTCGGATGTGGAACACAGCAGGAAGACCGATAGAGCCTTTGCCCACCACGGTTTCAGAAACTCAAACTGGTGGTCGTTGATGGACAGCAAAAAGTAGAATGTGAAGGGAATGGCGATATCCGCGAAATAGCTGTGATAGAGCGTCAAGGTTGATGGATTTGACCTGCCAATGCCGGTAATAAAGACAAGAGCCAGTAAAAACTGCATCCCCAGTACCAGAATGAGTTTCCCCCTGTTGATGTTCATAGAACCTCCCATTTGCAGAAGATCATGATCTTCTGCGTCACCCCCTGTGAGTAACACTCTCGTAAGAATCCCCCGATAGGTTTACTGCATGGGCAACCAATCCAGTTCAACGCTTGCTGCCCTCTAGCTTATCACTCATATAGTCCGTGGAGGAACCCTCATGTCCAGACGACCCATTCTGTATGTTGCCGCCGCCCTCGTCGTGATCGCCGGACTCGCGCTCGCGTGGTGGCTCGGATCGCCCCTGTTCATCAACCGCACCGTCGATGAAGGAGCCGACTTCCTCGCACCCACCGAAGAGATGATCGAAGAAGCCATGACGGAGGAGGCGATGACCGAAGAAGTCATGACCGAGGAAGCAATGTCGGAGGAGCAGATCGCCGCCAAAGCCACCGCTGATGCAGAAGCCGCCGCCATGCCCGACGTGGTGATGACCGAGGAGATGCCCGCCGACGCGATGCCAACTGCCATCAAGGTTGGGATGTTCATGGGAGCCGATTCGTTCCATACGGGATCAGGCGATGCGCTGATCTATGAACTTCCCGATGGCAGCTACGTGCTGCGCTTCGAGAACTTCGAGGTGATCAACGGGCCGGACCTGCACATCATCCTTTCGGGTACTGCGAATCCCGCCAGCAGCAGCGATGTGATGGCGGCTTCAGTTGACCTTGGGCCAATCAAGGGTAACATTGGAGATCAGAACTACGATATCCCGGCAGGCACGGACATCAGCGCGATTCACAGCGTCGTGGTCTACTGCCAGCCGTTTCATGTGATCTTTGCGTCGGCTCCCCTGAACTAACCTCGAAATTCTGTACCGGGGTGGGTGGGCCGCTCGCCCTGGTACAGGTATGACATCTCCTCTTTCGACCCGCGACTCATCGACCCACGATTCCCCCGCACTCGGCGGGCGTTCGGAGTCCCCCGGCAGCGGTCAGGAACCAGGTCTCGGCGGGCGTGCTGCCGTTCCCGATCTGCTCGCTGCCTTGCGTGGAACCGATTTACAGCAGCGGCTCCTCGCGGCTCGTGTGCTCAAACGCCTCAAAGACCCGCAGGCGATTTCGATGCTCCTCAGTGCCTTAGAGGACGAGAATACGCAGGTGCGCAGTGTGGCGGCGGCGGCGCTGGGGGCCATCGGTGCGGAACGTTCGCCACGCACCCGGCAGGAGATCCGTGATCTCGCGGTTCCGGCCCTGATCCATGCGCTGCATGACCGCCAGGTTCCGATGCGCATGGCCGCCGCCCGCGCCCTGGGGGCCATCGGCAGCCCGGAAGCCGCCGCCGATCTGATGGACGCATTGGAGGATGCCAGCCCGCACGTCCGGGGTCTGGCTGCCGAGGCCCTGGGGCGCATCGGTGGCGAGCACCCATCAGCCGGTGTGCGGGCACAGAAGATGCTCGCCGCTGCCCTCAAGGACATCGACAGCGCCGTCCGAACCCATGCCGCCGTTGCGCTGGGCCGGGTCAGCAGTGATCTCAAGCAGCACTCGCTGCGCATCCAGGTCGTCCCCGATCTGCTCGATGCTTTCCGCGATGCCAGCGTGCAGGTGCGCAGTGCCGCCGCCCGTTCTCTCAGCCAGATCGGGCCGGACTCCGTGCCGGGGCTGATCGAAGCTCTGCGTGATGAGGATTTGCGCGTGCGCAGCGCCGCCGTCTGGGTGCTGGAGCAGATCGGCGAGCACGATAACGATGCCGCCCTGCGTGCCGTCGAGCCGCTGATCGCCGCGCTTGACGACTCCGATGAACACGTGCGCTGGTACGCTGTCGGCGCGCTGGGTGTGATCCGCGATGCGCGCGCCGTGCCCCGGCTGGTGAATCTGCTGGACGACACTGACGGCGACTTCTATTACAATGAGAAGCGCATCTGCGATCTGGCAGCCGAGGCGCTCGAACGCATCGGCACGCCGGAAGCGCGCGCGGCGGTGCGCATCTGGCGCGTCGGCCAGGGCGGGTGAGAGACGCACGAAGATGCCAGTATGCAAACAGGTCAAGAGGAGGGCCGACTGATGGTAAAGATTGTTGGAGTCGAGGGCATAAGCGGGTCAGAACTGAACATGTACCTGCAAAGCGGGGGCAAGTTCGTAGTCTACCAATACTGTATTTCTATCCTCATCATGACCTTCCGGCGTAGCTCCGATATCTTCTTCATCCGTCCTGGCGAAAGCGCGGTCACAAAGGGCCTGCCCTACACCTTGCTTTCGCTGGTTCTCGGCTGGTGGGGCATTCCCTGGGGGCCAATCCACACTGTCGGTGCGCTGGATCACAAATTCTGGCGGCGGCAAGGACGTGACCGCCGAGATCGTCGCAGCGCTGGCTGGCGCAAGTAAGTCGGAAGCCAAACCATAATCAAGTTGTATGTGTGTAGCAGTTGATTCTGCTCGTGACCAGGGAAATTCAATGGCTCAAAATGAAGAATTCTACGTCCGATTTTTTGCCCCTGTTGTCCCCGAATCTATTGGGGCGCTGCTTCAGGTAGTCGAGGGCAAGGTTAAGCAGGGCTACAAACGCATGACGCTGCTGATCTCGTGCATGGGCGGCGACGTGTTCCAGGGGATTTCCGCCTACAACTTCCTGCGCGGCATCCCATTGGAGATCACCACGCACAATTTCGGCAGCGCCGATTCAATGGGCGTGGTCCTGTTCTGCGCGGGCGATTGGCGGCTCTCCGTGCCGCATGCGCGCTTCCTGCTGCATGGCGCAAACGCCAATTTCAACCGCCCGATCTCGCTCGAAGAGAAGCAGTTGGAGGAGAAGCTCAAGAGCCTGCAAATCGATCAGGGCAACATCGCCCGCGTGATCGCCGACACGGTAGGCCGCGACCGCGAAGACGTGCTGATGGACATGCACAACCGCACCACGCTGTTCCCGGAGCAGGCCGTCGAGTACGGCCTCGTCCACGAGATTCGCTCCGAGTTGTTCGGCCCCGGCGCGGAGGTCATCTCGATTCAGGGGAGCAC
>JAHEME010000273.1 GCA_024643825.1 Chloroflexota bacterium
AAAGGTGGTGATCAGGCCCTGCATGCCGAAGTGAACTTCGTAAGAGCCGGGCTTGAGATGCCAGTCTGCTGAGATGTATTGAGCGCCGACCATCTGGTTGTTCCCCGGATCGACGATGGAATATCCCGCGCCTTCAAAGGCGAGTTGGATATGGACCAATACGCCATCGACTGGCACATCGCGCTCTTCGCCTGCTGCAACAAAGAACGATGTGATCACACCCTGCTGACCGAAGTGGACTTCATACGAACCGGGCTTGAGATGCCAGTCTGCTGAGCCGTATTGCGCGCCGATCATCTGGTTGTTCCCCGGATCGACGATGGAATAGCCCGCGCCTTCAAAGGCGAGCTTGATGTGAGCCAGGGCAATATCGAGGGTGACGGTGGTCTCTTTACGTTTCTCGATAGTGGCTCGCCCGGCCTGGTGATTGCCGATCAGGATCACGTAGTCCCCGGCTTCCAGCGTATGCGTACCATCGCCGTACCCGCCCCCGCCCCAGCCGCCACCTGCGGGCTGGATCATATACTGCGCGCCCAGACTGCCCTTAACGGTGAGCAAGCCCTGGCCTTCCAGCAGGGCGGCAAATTTCAGAAGCGCTTCATCTACCTCCGGGGGTACAGGAGGAAGAGGCAAGTCGATCAGTGATTCAGCCGCAGGCGCGGAATCCGACCCCTGCCCTCCCGCATCCTGTCCGGGTGAGTCGTCACCGGATTCTCCACCATCGTCATCATCTGAGTCGTCGTCGCTATCCTCGACCGCCTCAAGGAAGTCATCGATGGTGTCGATCATGTCCTGGACATCTTCGATGGTGTCCAGCACCTCCTCTACCATCTCCATGAACTCCTCGAAGTCGTCTTCCTCCTCAAAGAGTTCCTCGGCGTCAGGGGGGCCTTCCGGGTATTGCACCTTCTCCGTTTCGGGCATTTTGCGCCACTCGCCATAGAGCTGCGCCAGGTCTTCCTGACGCTCCTCGAAGTGCGCAACGGGTTCAGCCGAAAAGAGGAAGCCTTCCCCCTCTGCCGCGCGCAGGTAGAGCGCGGGGTAGAACCACGTCTTCCAGGGGGAGGACATATTCTTTCGCCCGTCCGCCACCGCCCCGGCGACCGATTCGCCGCGCGCCAGTGAGCGGTAGAACTCGTGGGCAAATTCCACTGTCGAAGCCAGCGGGATCGAGAATTGCATGGCGACCACAGCAGGGATTCGCGCGCGAATCAGCGCCGGGCCGACGCTGTTCAACACGCGATTGCCCCGCACGGTTCCTGACTGGCAGGCGCTGAGTACCACCAGCCGGACGCTCGACCCGCGCAGCGCATCAGCAAACTGGGAGGCCGTGACCACATCCGTTTCCTCGCGCCATGTTTCAAAGGCCAGCAGCCCCTCGGATGCTCCTTCGGGGAAACTGCCATGCCCATCCCAGTGGACAACATGATACTCGCGGTTCTTGAGCTGATTCTGGAAAGAGACAAGCGTCGAATCTTCGAGCACGTCGATGTGAACGTTACCCTTCTGAACCTGTTCTTTGAAGGCGGAAGCAACTTCCTGCTTCTCCGCATAGTGATTGAGATGTTCAAGATCAGTGGGCCGTGAAATCACGTAGAGGATATTCAGTTCTTTGACAGGTTCAAACGGGTTGCGATCCCCATAGTAGGTGATATAGCGATTGAAGTGCAGCGATTCGGTAAAAACCCGGTGCTCGCTGCCATCATGGAGGAGTTCCCACGGCAGTTGTGCCTGCGGAACGGTTTCCGGGTCGAAGCGCACCTGGATAGTCAGGGGTTCTCCGTCGTCAGCGGCGGCCCTGGATGACTCCTGGAAAGCGCTCCAGATGTCGCCGCGCCTGTTCTGGTGGGCAGGCAGCAGGGTTCCATGCAGTTTCTGACCGACTTCAACCTGCTTTGAATCGGCCTCCTCAGGAGAGGTGAGGCTCTCTTCTTCAAACCAATCGAGGAGTGCGGCCTGTTCTTCATCCGAATAGGGGAAGTGGTAGCGCTGGCGGGGGCGGCCTTTTGCCGAGCGTTCGACGCGAATAAGTGCGTCACCCCTTCGAGACTGGACACGAAGCCGGAATATATATCGCATAACGACAATCTCCTTGACTCTAGGGCCACTATTGGATCTCGATTGGAAACCGGCTCTCTGTTAGTGCATCTGCCCATCTGGTGAAAAGGAACCAAATTACGAAGAGGCATTGGCTTCAGAAGCTCCCTCTCCCAGACCATGACAGGGCCGATCCGGGAGAGGGAACCGGAGCGCATCTCCCGCAGAAGGTGCGCCCGTTGTGTGAGTCAGAACACTGGCTACCAGTCGATGCGCCGCAGCACCCCTGACTTCAGGATGGCGAACAGCGCCGCCAACGCGCCGATGCCGCCGAGGATCACCAGCGGCGGGATCGTGCCGAACGGCCTGCCGCCTGTATTCGGGAGGTCGCCGGGGTACAGTCCGATGCAGCCGCTGGCGGAACGTGTGCCCCAGTAAGCGGTATTGCAGGCTTCGCCGGGGGCCGCCGCCTGGTTGGCGATCGTCTCAATCGTCACCGTCACCGTTTGCCCTGAGTGGAGCACCGGGATCGAGATCGTCACGTTCTGCCCATTGATGGAGGTAGAGCCTGCCGTCGATGTAGCGGAGATCACATCGAATATCCCCGGAACCGCATCGCTGACAACGATGTTATTCAGATCGCTGCCGCTGGGGTTGGTGATGGTGATCGTCCAGTTCACGGTTTCGCCGATGGTCGCCGCCAGCGGAGAGCCTGCCTTGCTGAAGGCCGGGTCTACTACCGTGATGCGCGGCGCTCCCCCTTCAGAAGGCTCCGGTTTCACAGTGGGCGGCGGGGCCACCGGGATCAGGGTGACAGTTCCATCGTCGTCATCGCCACTGCTGTCGTCGCCCGGTGTGGAATTCGGATCGGTCTGGTCAGAGGTCTGCACCTGTGCGTAGTTCGTATACTCACCCGGTGCGCCTGTCGAGGCCAGCACGGTCGCGTTGATCGTCAGGTTCAGCGTTACGCCATTCGTCAGATCGCCGATAGACCACACGCCGTTGACTTCGTTGTACGTTCCTGCATCGGCAACGTAGCTCACGAACGCAAGACCCACAGGCAGTTGATCAACTACGGAAACACCCTCCGCATCGCTGCCGCCGTTGTTAGTAATGCTCACGGTGAAGGCCACCACATCGCCAACTGTCGGCGTGGTCGTAGTGACCGTCTTGGTCAGGCTGAGGTCGGCTTCGAGCGCGTTGATCGTCTGGCGATCCAGGTCGTCCTCGC
Source organism: Chloroflexota bacterium (assembly GCA_024643825.1). Classification (GTDB taxonomy): domain Bacteria; phylum Chloroflexota; class Anaerolineae; order Aggregatilineales; family UBA3940; genus JAHEME01. The sequence goes on from JAHEME010000273.1 coordinate 3,269, forward strand.
CAATCAACCCATTTCCGGGGATGGAGTCTGGATCAGGTTGATCCGAGTTCGTGACCTCCACCTGGTTCGTCCACTGCCCGGCCTGATCGACGTTCACGTCGCAGGTCAGCGTGAGCGATCCGGTAGCGACGGTCAGATCGCCAATCGTCCATATGCCAGTTCCGGTATCAAAGCCGGTGGGCGCAGGCGGATTGCACGTATCGTAGCTGAGACCAGCAGGCAGCACATCCGTGACTTCGACGCCTGTCGCATCGTCGGGGCCGTTGTTGGTCACGATGATGGTATAGGTGATCAGATCGTTCACATTCGGTGTGTCATCATCCACCGATTTCGTGATCGAGAGATCAGCCGTCGGCCCCACGACGAAGCTGGACGTATCCTGATCGTCCTCGTTGGGATCATTGTTGTCTGGCGTCGAATTCGGGTCGTGCTGGTCTGAGTCAGTGACTTCGGCTGTATTGCTGATCGTGCCCGTCTGCGCGATGGTTCCCTCGATGGTGAGTTCAGCCGACGCGCCAGAGGCCAGGCTGGGGATCGTCCACGTAGGCGCAGCCCATGACGTACCCGCTTCCGGCGTTACTGTCACGCTGCTGATCCCTGCCGGGATAACATCCGAGACGGTCACATTGGTCGCCACATCTGGCCCGCCGTTGGTCAGCGTCACAATCCATGTGACCGGGTCGTTCAGCGCGAACGGGCCGGGGCTGGTCGTCGTCTTGGTCAGGGAGAGATCGGCGCTTTCGATCTGAAGGCTTGCCGAGTCCTGATCGTCTTCATTGGTATTGCTGTTGCCGGGCGTCGAATCCGGGTCGCTCTCATCTACAGACCAGACCTGCGCTGCATTGGTGATCAGGCTGGCTGAGTTGATCATCCCGGTGATCGTCAGCGTCTCAAAGTCATCTACCGCCAGAGTGTTGAGGCTCCACTCATTGGTAGGGCTGCCTGCCCACGATCCGGCAGAAGGCGTCACGGTTTCCACGGTGATCCCATTCGGCATTGCATCGCGTACGATGATGTTGTTGGCTGCATCCGGGCCACCATTATTGGTCAGCGTGACCAGGAATGTCACCGACTGGCCCAGCGAGTACGGCCCGGCGGTCGTGACTTCCTTGGTCAGTTCCAGGTCAGCGGAGAGAGCGCCCGGCGTCACGGTAGCCGATGCCTGATCGTCCTCCGCCGGATCGTTATTGTCTGGCGTTGAATCGGGATCGTATTGACCGGAGGCGGTGACTTCGGCTGTATTAGTGAAGGCACTGGTCGAATTGATCGTCCCGCTGACAATGAGCGTTACCGAGTCGCCGCTTGCCAGACTTGCAATGGCCCATGTTGAAGTAGCCGCAGTCCATGTTGTGGTGCCACTCGGTGTAACCGTCACACTCGTCAGCTCGGATGGAATCACATCGGTGACTTCCACATCAGTGGCCGTATCTGGCCCATTATTGGTTAGCGTGACTGTGTAGGTGATGGGATCGCCATCGTTATACGTCCCTGCCGGGTACGTCTTGGTCAGATGCAGGTCGGCCTGCGGAGTGACGTTCAGGGTCACACTGTCGTCGTCATCCTCTGACGTTGTGTCCGCATTGCCCGGTGTTGAGTCTGGATCATATTGATCGACATCAGCAACCTCAGCCTGATTCGTGATGTCTCCCGTCGCCGTGATCGTCCCGTTGATGGTCAGCGTTGCGCCTGCGCTTGCTGCCAGCGAACTGATCGTCCATTCTTCGTTGACTGCGCTCCATGAACCCGCGCTCGGTGTGACGGTGGTGACATTGATCCCGGCGGGGATCGCATCCGCCACCACAATATTTGTAGCTGCATCAGGGCCAGCGTTGTTCAGCGAGATCACGAAAGATACCGGATCTCCCAGGAAGTACGGCCCACCATTCGTTTCTACTTTGGTCAGCGAGAGATCGGCCTGTGCGATGCGGACGCTGGCAGTCGCCTGATCGTCCTCATTGGCGT
>JAHEME010000004.1:0-5627 GCA_024643825.1 Chloroflexota bacterium
TGGCGCGAGGACAGTCCGTATAAGCGGGCGCGTCACCAGTGGTTGGAAGGGATCTACAACTTCACGGAAAGTGATCCGGAGAAAGTATCCTTCGATCTCTACCTGCCGATAGCCGAGTAAGGCTGCCCGCACTGGTGCAGTAAGTTCCCCGCCCCCCGGATTTTCTCTTCGGGGGGCGGGAGTCGAAGGGGAAAGCCGAAGATGAATCTGAACAGCGAGGTATGGCGGGAAGTGGCGAAGGGTCGGAGCGAGGACGCCCGTCACTGGAAGCAGCAAGAGCCGCTCGTCAAGCAAGCCCGGAGTCACCCAACCCAATTCGAATTACGGGCGGGAAATCGCAGAGGTTTATGGCTTCACATCTCCATCGGAGGCAGAATCCAAGATCGAACTCCTCATATAGTAAGGAGTTGAACCTGCGACCTACCTTGTGTATGATACTCTCGTCTTCGTTCCCTTTTGCGGCGCAGCGCATCCGATGAAAGCACCCTGATGACGTCCATTAAAAAGCGTCCCCTCCTGGGCTGGCTGATTCTGCTGGTGGTTGTCTACCTGACTTTTATCGGTGGCAGCTACCTGACTGACCGCAGTTTCGGGTTGCGAGTCTTTCATCACATCTTCATGACTCTGCTCATGGGCGGCTGGCTGCTGCTGACGCTGATCAAGCGCCGTGCGTGGCCGTCTACTCCGCTCGACCTCGCCCTTGCGATCTATCTGATGGCTGCGATCCTAGTCACGGCTGCGGCGGTTGATCCCCGCATGAGCCTTGAGGAGTTATGGCGGCTGGTCATCCACTTTCTGATGATCATCTTTCTTGTCGATCTGATGCGTACTTACTCGCCGCGCACGGTGATCGAGCCGATCTTCTTCGCCTCCTCTTTAGTCATCCTATTTGGGATGATCGAGTTCATTTCGTGGTATGCGGGATTCCCGCGGCTGCCAATGTTCCCGTTAAGCTGGCTCGATGTGGGTGGGCTGGCGCATCCGATCCCGCCCGAGATCCATCGAATCAGCTTCGTGATGCTGATCGCAACGCATCTCTCCGCGTATCTGGCAACGCTGATCCCGGTAGGGGTGGCGTGGGCGATCTCTACCCGATCTCGCAGCACGCGCATCGCTCTGAGTCTGTGGCTCGTCGGGGCGGTTCTGGTCGAAGTGTTGAGCTTCTCACGCGGGGGGCTGGTCTCGCTGGCGGTCTCGCTGTCCGCCTTTGCGATTCTCTCCCTCAGTCACAATGCTGATCTACGTAACCGGTTGCGGGACTTGCTGCGCAATCGTAACGTGGTAGGTGGCGCAGTCTTCGCAATTGCGGCAGCGGGACTCATGGTGTGGCTGTGGCTGCGGCAGTCTGGCGCCGGAGGGCATCGCACCGGGGACGTGCTGCGCCTCGATCTGTGGCGATCCGCCTGGGTGATTGGTCTCCGGCATCCGATCCTGGGAGTTGGTCTGTTTGGCTTCGGCAGGGCACTACGTCCCATCCGCGATACCTTAGTGACGCCCGATTTCTTTGTGGCGCCTCACAACGCATTCCTGTTGATCTGGGCAGAGATGGGCGCGGTGGGCATTCTGGCGCTGCTTGTCCTTGTCACGGGGGTAGCTCGTGCAGCCTTCCAGCGCTGGCGAGGCGCGAAAGGTCAGGAGATGATCCGCGTTTCCGCAGCTATCGCCGCGATCCTCGGTCTGTGCGTGCAAAGTCTTTTCGATACGTTCAGCAATTCGCTGCCTGTGCTGCTGCCTATGCTGGCGATGGTGGCGTATCTGTGCTGGCCCAAGCGCCCTACCGAGGAGTCCCGGTCGAGACGTTGGTTGCCTGCCGCCGCGCTTGGGCTGATCCTGCTGGGTAGCATCGGCTGGGTTTTCTCCGACCGCGCACAGTCTCACGCACAGGCTGCGCTCTCGCTCCGGGAGTCGGGTCAACTGGAGGCGGCGCTTGCGGAAATCGATCAGGCTCGCCAGATGGACCCGGCTATGCAGGTCTATGCGGCACAGCGAGCGCAGGTTCTGGGGGAGTTGGCGCAGGACGATCCGCAGCGGATGGAGGAAGCGCTAGCAGCTTATCGGGAAATGCTGACTCTGGAATCATCGAGTGACGTGATCCATGCCAACTATGCAATGCTGCTCACGGAAGCAGGCAATCCTGCGGAGGGTCTCGCTGAGATGCGACGTACGTCTGCTATTCTGCCGAGCGACGCGCGTTATCACCTGTGGGTAGCGGAACTGGCATCGGAGGCGGGGGAACAATCCCTGGCGGAATCCGAGTACAAGCAGGTATTTACGTTCGCACCTCAGTGGAGCATCTCACGATACTGGGAGGAAACCCCTCAGCGAACGGCTGCCCGTGACCGATTTCTCAGCCGCACCGGGTTGGCGGAGATTCCGTTGGAGGTGCTTTCGCAAATTCCGGCGGTGTGCTGGCGTACCTTCACAAGGGAGAACTCATCCAACTTGTTCTGTGATGGGATGCTCGATCTGGCGCGGGGCGATCCGCAGGGGGCACTGGTGTTGCTGGATCAGGCCATTAACGGGAACGCACAGATAGCACTTTATTATGCGGGTCGGGCGCGTGCCCGGATGCTGGCGGCTGATTCCTCCGGTGCGTTGCTGGATGCGAAGATGGCGGTGTTTCTGGGGGATACCAAGGGGGGCTATGTGCTTGGGCAGCTTGCCGAGCAACGCGGCGATCTTGCTGAGGCGGAGTTCTATTACCAACAAAGCAATCCGATCATGGAGCAATCACAGGGGTGGGAGCTTGCGTTGTTCTCTCGGCGGGCACACCTGAAACTGCTTCGCATCGCCGGGTTTGAGGCCCCAGGATTCACTACGTATGATCTGGCTCCGGTAGCGGCGCTGGCATCGCTATACCAATCGCAGGGGCGCGAGGCTGATCTTGAACGACTCTTGCAGCAGGTACAGGCTGCCGATCCGTATGGTGTGATTTCCGCCGGAGGGGAACCATGACATAGCGTGGGATTCATTACCAGAGACACGCGCTCCGTCCACAACGCGCGTTGACACACCCCCCTGCCTCATGCTAGACTGAGCCGCGTACCTCTCGACTACCTATTGCATTGAGGCTGGTTCATGGATCGACGCTATCTGGGGCAGGAAGATCGGCGGAAACGTACGCATCGCACGCTCATCTGGGTGATCGTTGGAACGCTGCCCTGCTACTTTGTCGGGATCGTGCTCCTCGTGGGGTTCAGTGGACGTACGCCTGCTACGGCGACCCCGACGCTGACTCTGGTTGATACTGCCACGATCACCGAGACGCCGAGCCAGACGCCGACTGTCACACCCACGTACACGCCCGGCGGCCCGACCGTGACTCTGCCATTCACACCCACCCAGTTCATCCCTGGTGGGAACGCGAGCACACCTACCCAGACGGCAACCGCTACCTTCACCGGAACGCCGGGGCCAACCGATACACCTACCTTCACCCCATCGGCGACCGCGACAGACAATCTTAATGCAACGGCGACGCTCAACGCGCTGCTGACTCAGGCAGCACTCAGCCTGACACCCAAATCCACCGATACACCCACTCTCACCGCCACGCTGACGCCAACCGAAACAGAGACAACCGACCCCGGTAGCACCGGAGGCGGCACAGGTGGTGATACCGGAGGCGGATCGGGTGGAGTTTCGGGCGGCACGACAGGTGGCTAACGCAGCATCGAATCTCATGAGGATTTCATGAAACTGGATAAGCATCTGATCGAACTTTCCGGCGCGGCGGGCGTTTCCGGCTATGAACACGACGTGCGCGACCTTGTGGCACGAACCTGGAAGCCGCTGGCGGACGATATGCGCGTTGATGCGCTGGGCAATGTACTTGCCACCGTGCGCGGTCAGGGCAAGGAGCCGCGCCTGCGTATCCTGGTCACAGCCCACATGGACGAGATCGGGCTGATGGTCACGAAGATCGAGGATGGATTCCTGCGGGTGATCTCGGTGGGTGGGATTGATCAGCGGACGCTGCCGGGGCAACCCGTGACCGTGCATGGCACAAAACCGCTGCCAGGTGTGATCGGCACACGGCCTCCGCATGTGCTTTCTTCCGCTGACCGCAAGAAGTATCCCGACTACGATCATCTGGTGGTCGATATGGGGCTGCCTGCGCGTCAGGTGGAACGGTCGGTGCAGATTGGCGACATTGTCACGTTTGATGTTGAGGCGATGACCATGGGCAAGGGATTGGTGACAGGCAAGGCGATGGATAATCGCGCTTCGGTCGCCTGCATGACGCGGCTGCTGGAACTGCTCAAGCACCGCACCCAGCAGTGGGATGTGATCGTGGCTGCTACCGTGCAAGAAGAGGTCGGGCTGAAAGGCGGCTATACTGCCGCGTGGCATACAGAGCCTGACCTCGCCATCGTGGTGGATACATCGTGGGCTATCGGGGTGGGAGTGGGAGACGATAAGGGATTCAAACTGGGGGACGGCCCTACGCTGATCATTGGGCCGGATACGCACCCGACGTTGTTCCGCATGGTGCGGAGTGTGGCGAAGGATCACGAGATCAAATTGACACCGGAACTGGCCCCCACCAGCAGCGGGACGGAAGGGGCCGCCGTATTCATCAGCCGCGATGGTGTGCCAACGGCGATCATCGGGCTGCCGATCCGTAACATGCACACGCCAGTCGAGATCGCCGCTGTGAAGGATATCGAACGTGCGGCGCGGATCATCGCCGCTTTCGTTGAGACGCTGGATGATTCCACGCTCGATCAGGTGTGGCTGGATGGGGATGATGAGAACGACAACAGCGAGTAGCCAGAGGCAAGAACAATCGCTATGAAGATTCTTCAGCAGCTTTCGGAAGCGATAGGTGTCAGCGGAGACGAGGCGGTGGTGCGCAAGGTCATCCTGGAGATGGTCACACCGCACGCCGATGAGGTCAAAGTTGACCGCATGGGCAATGTGCTGGCGTTCAAGAAGGGTTCCAGGCGCGGCAAGAAGCTCACGGTGATGCTCGATGCGCACATGGATGAAGTTGGCCTGATGGTCACAGGATACGACTCGAATGGGATGCTAAAGATCGCGGCGATCGGCGGGCTGGATGAGCGCATCCTGGTGGGGAAGCGCGTGCTGGTCGGGCGCGATCAAATCCCCGGCGTGATCGGGGCTAAACCCGTTCATATCCTTTCCAGCAGCGAGCGCAATAGTGTGTCCTCCATCGACTCGCTGCGGGTGGACATCGGCGCAAAAAGCAAAGATGCCGCCGAGGGAAAAGCTGACCTCGGTACGCGGATCGGGTTCGACAGTAAGTTCATGGACATGGGTGCGCTGGTGCGTGGCAAGGCATTCGATGACCGGGCCGGGTGCTCGGTGCTGGTGCATTTGCTGATGGGCGACCATTTCCCGTTCGACCTGTGGGGGGCATTCACAGTGGCGGAGGAGAAGACCAAAGCCGGGGCGCGAGTCGCGGCTCACCAAATTTGCCCGGATGTCGGGTTTGTGCTGGAAGGGACGATTGCCGATGACCTGCCGCAGCCGAAAGGCGACGATTATTCCCGCACAACGGAACTCGGCGGCGGCCCTGCTCTGAGCGCGATGGATCGAAGCACGATCTACGATCCGCGCCTGAATCGTCTGCTAGTAGAGACGGCGGAGGCGAAGAAGATTCC
>JAHEME010000004.1:5637-20143 GCA_024643825.1 Chloroflexota bacterium
ATTCCGGTTCAGTTCAAGCAACCGGGTGTTGGCGGAACGGACGGCAGTGAGATCAATCGTGCGTATGGGGGTGTCCCTGTCGCGGCGGTGAGTGTGCCGTGTCGATACATTCACAGCCCAACGGCATACCTGAATAAAAAGGACTATGAACAAACCATCGCCCTGATGCGGGAAACGCTGGGGCGGCTGGACGCGAAGGTATTGACTCGATAACTCTGTTTGCAGGGAAAATCTACAGAACGTGCGAGGAATGACACGGAAGCATGTCTACTGAAACAGTGCGCTTTTTGCTGGTGGGCGGCGGGGCCATCGGGCTGGTGGTGGGAGGCTTCTTCATGTGGCTGAACCTCATGACGACCAATGTATGGAAGGCCGTCGCCGCGCAGCATGGGATGACCTATCAGGGCAAGGGCTGGCTAAATGGAAGCTATCATTTGAATGGGCCATATCGGGGAAGAGCGATAGAGGCGCATATCGAAACCGAACGCCATAAAGACCATGTGGAGAACTGGACAGTCATTGGAATAAGCCTGACCAAACCTGTCTCCGGGCGGTATCTTCTGAGCAATCAGGGTGTGGGCGCATTGGTGAAGAAAGCGTTTGGCAAGGAGGACATCAAGCTGGGGGACGACCGCCTCGACCGTCTGTTTCGCATCGAGAGTGAGCCGGATGACCTGGTGGTGCGCGTGTTCGGCAGCAATGATGCGCTGCGCCAACGGGTGGCTGCTGTGCATGGAATGGGTCATGAACTTGGCATGGGAACCAGCTGTCTGCGGTTGAAAGTTTCTGGTGTGGTGCGCCGCCGAGAACGGCTCGAAACGCTGCTGGAGACGCTCTCGCTGCTGGCAGAAGCCACTGAAGCGACCACGTAGGAGATACAGACGATGACCGACATGAAGGTCTGCCCTAAATGTGAGGGGAAAATGTTTCCCGGCTTCTTGCGCCAGATCGGAAATTATGGGAACTCGCCATTTGTCTGGACTCCACAGCGTGCGATGCCATTCGATCAGCAAATGCTGCCGACTGGTTCCTACGCAATTCGCGCATATCGCTGTGAAAACTGTACGCATGTGGAAATGTATGCGCCAGCCGAGTGATCGCACCTCGCATCCGGCCCAGGAGGTTCCATGATCCCATTTCGTGATGACAACCCCAGCCAGAGCTTCCCGTTTGTGACGATCACGCTGATTGTGTTGAATGTGCTGGTGTTCCTGTACCAGCTTCTTCTGCAAAGCACAGGACAGTTGGATGCGTTCATCGCGCAGGCGGCGCTTACACCCCATCTGGTGCTCACACAGCCCGGCCTGGCTACCTGGGGCGATGTCTTCACATCAATGTTCATGCACGGGGGATGGCTGCATCTGGGCGGTAACATGCTGTATCTATGGATCTTCGGCGATAACATTGAAGACACATTAGGACACGGACTCTACCTGATCTTCTATCTGGCCTGCGGGGTCGCCGCCGATGTCGCGCACATTCTGAGCGCGCCGAGCAGCACCGTCCCCACGCTGGGAGCCAGCGGCGCGATTGCCGGGGTGCTAGGCGCATATTTGCTGCTGTACCCACAGGCGCGGGTGCAGACGCTGATCTTCCTGTTCCGGTTCATCCGAGTGGTGTCGCTATCAGCGCTGTGGGTGCTGGGATTCTGGTTTGTGCTGCAATTGTTTACCGGGGTGCTTTCGCTGGGCGGGGAAGGCGGCGGGGTGGCCTACTTCGCGCATGTGGGCGGGTTCGTCGCTGGCGTAGTTCTGATGTTCGCCTATGCGAAGATTCGCGGCATCCCGGTATTTCAGGGTGGATTCGGGCGGCGAGGATTCTAACGAGAGGAAGTGGCGTGGAAAAGAAGCCTTTGCGCGGAAAGCTGCTCCCGCAAGAGACGGGCCAGCTTTCGTATCAAATCTTTGAGGCGGATGCTGGGATTGTGTTCCCGGTCGCGCGGCGCATCGAAGAGAACTTTGGCTTTGCTGCCCCTGCCCCGCCGCTGTATCAACTGGATGAGATTTACATCGAACTGTGGCAGGATGATCTGCACATCACCGTAGGCTGGGATACATGGAATGGCTGCTTTGTGATCGGCGCGACGGATGCGGAAAACGAAACCGTGCAGGCCATCGGCGAATATCTGGAAACGCAGCTTGAGAACTTATAACGGCACTTTTGACACCTTCTCTGGAGAAGACCCATCGTGATTGAATTGATACGCAAACTCGTCGAAGCCTATGGACCCAGCGGGCACGAAGATCAAACCCGCGCCATCGTACTCCAGGAGGTCGAAGGGCTGGCGGATGAGGTCGAAGTCGATGCGCTGGGCAATGTGATCGCCTGGCGGCGCAGCGGGAAGAACGACGCACCGCGTGTGATGCTCTCCGCGCACATGGACGAGATCGGCGTGATGGTATCGCACGTAGACAAAGAGGGGTTTCTGCGCTTCACCAACATCGGCGGGCTGAACACGCTGACGCTGGCGGGGAACCGCGTACGCTTTGCCGATGGAACGATTGGAGCGATCTACGTCGAGCAGCGCGACGATAACAGCAAGGCCCCCGCGCTCTCCGATCTGTACATTGACGTGAGCGACGAGAAGGGCAAGCACAACATCAAAGTGGGCGATGCGGCGGGAATGTCCCGCGAGATGGTCGCCAACGGTCGGCGGCTGACCAGCAAAACAATGGATGACCGCATCGGCTGCGCGGTGCAGATCGAAGTGATGCGCGCACTTCAAGGGAAGACCATCCCCAACGATGTGGCCTTCGTGTTCAGTGTGCAGGAGGAAGTCGGGCTGCGTGGCGCACGGACGGCGGCGTATTCAGTTGACCCGTTGATCGGAATCGCCATCGACGTGACGCGCACCGGGGATACGCCGAAGGGCGTGGTGATGGACGTCTCCCTCGGCAAAGGCCCGGCGATCAAGATTAAGGACAGCGGGATGCTGGCCTCGCCGGAAGTGGTCGATCTGATGGAGAAGACCGCCAAACGTGCGAAGGTTCCGTATCAGCGCGAGGTGCTGGCAGGCGGCACGACGGACGCCGCTTCGATGCAGTTGGTACGGGCAGGAGTCCGCGCCGGGTGTTTGAGCATCCCCTGCCGCTACATCCACACTACCAGCGAGACGGTCGATCTGGGGGACGTGGAGGGCGCGGTCAAGCTGCTGGTTGCTGTGCTGGAAAAGAGCATCGAAGTCTAAGACGCGGCTGCCTGAGGTTGTTTTGGAACCTTCCGCTTACGATGAGTTGGATCAATTGGAGGCCACACACTGGTGGTATGAAGGCATGCGGCGCATCACGGATCGGCTGCTGCGTGCATCCGTCGATCTGAGCCAACCGATCTGCGTGCTGGATGCGGGATGCGGAGCAGGCGGGAATCTGGTGCACTTTGCGCCGCTGGGCGCTGTGTACGGCTTCGACTTTTCCCCCCTGGCGGTCCAGTATGCGCAAAAGCGCCACCCCGATTTGGCTCGCGCCAGCATCGAAGCGATCCCCTACCCGGATGACACCTTCGCCCTAACAACCTCCTTTGACGTGCTGTACAATGCCGGAGTTGCCGATGACGCGCGGGGCTTCGCAGAGATGGCCCGTGTGACGTGCCCCGGCGGGCATGTATTGGTGCGTTTGCCCGCCATGCCCGCGCTGAAAGGGCCACATGATGACGTCGTGCATGGCGTAAGAAGATATACGGCGAAGGGACTACGATCCAAACTCACCGACGCGGGGCTATCTCCGCTGCGGATCACGTATGCGAATTCCCTGCTGCTGGCCCCGATCTTCGTATCGCGGCGGCTGGGCGCGCTTTTGACCCGGATCGGCAGCCGCGCATCTTCGGACGTGCAAGAGTCATCCCCCCTTGTCACTAGCATCCTAACCAGTGTACTTACGCTGGAAGCCACCTGGATCGGCAGCGGGCGGAACTTCCCCGCCGGGGTGTCGATCTTTGGGCTGGCACGTAAACCAAACTGATCCTGTATCCCACTTTCCTAAGGACTCATCAATATGCCTCTCGATCCCCGTTTCGCCGTCCTGTTTGAACCCGTACAGATTGGCCCGAAGATTGCGCCAAACCGCTTCTACCAGGTTCCCCACTGCAACGGGCTTGGCTATCGGATGCCGCAGGCGATGGCCGCCATGCGAGGTATGAAGGCCGAAGGCGGCTGGGGTGTGGTGTGCACCGAGGAAGTCGAAATCCACCACACCAGCGATCTCTCCCCGTTTGTCGAGGGGCGCATCTGGGACGATGCCGACATCCCTGTATGGGAACTGATGGTCGATGCGATTCATGAACACGGATCGCTAGCGGGCATTGAGCTATCGTACAACGGGCACGAGGCACTGAATTTCACTTCGCGGGTAGCTCCGCTGGGCCCGCGTTCGGTGGGAACCAATGGAGGCGTCGAGTGGGAGCCTGTTCAGACTCGCCGCGCAGATAAGGAAGACATCCGCAACATCCGCAAGTGGCATCGGGATGCGGCGATCCGCGCCAAACGCGCTGGATTCGACATCGTATACTGCTATGCCGCACACAGCATGACGATGGCGATGCACTTCATGCTGAAACGCTACAATGATCGCACCGACGAATATGGCGGAAGCCTGGAAAACCGTGTGCGATTCTTCCGTGAATTGATCGAAGATACCAAAGAGGCAGTCGGCGATTCGTGTGCCGTCGCCGTCCGCTTTGCCGTCGATGAACTGTTGGGCGAGGACGGAATGCGCAGCGATGGCGAAGCCCATGACATCGTGGCGATGCTGGCGGAACTGCCCGATCTGTGGGATGTGAACATCGCCGGGTGGAGCAATGATTCTGCGACTTCACGCTTTGAGAAGGAAGGTTTTCAGGAGCAGTACATCGCCTTCGTCAAGAAGCTCACAACCAAACCCGTCGTCGGCGTGGGGCGGTATACGTCGCCTGAGTCGATGGTCTCAGCCATTCAGCGCGGCGTGATGGATATGATCGGTGCGGCACGACCCTCCATTGCCGACCCATCCCTGCCCAACAAGATCAAGGACGGGCGCTTCGACGACATCCGCGAGTGCATCGGCTGCAATATCTGCGTCACGGGAGACACACGCTACATCCCTATCCGCTGTACGCAGAACCCAACGATGGGTGAGGAATACAGGCGAAGCTGGCATCCAGAGAAAATCGCCAACGCTAAGAGCACGAGTTCGGTGCTGGTGGTGGGCGCAGGCCCAGCAGGTTTGGAGGCGGCCCGTGGGCTGGGCCAGCGTGGTTACGAAGTCACCCTCATTGAAGGGCGGCGCGAACCGGGCGGGCGCGTGGCCCGTGAATCAAAGCTGCCCGGACTCAGCGAATGGCGGCGCGTGATGGACTGGCGGCTGACTCAGATCGAGAAGCTGCCGAATGTGAAGATGTACCTCGAAAGCGTGATGACCGTCGAAGACATCCTCGAATCGGGGCAGCGGGATGTGATCATTGCGACGGGGGCGGCGTGGCGGCGCGATGGCATTGGGCGCAGCCTGTGGCAGCCGATCCCCGGATCAGATGGTCCGAACGTATTTACGCCCGACGACATCATGGCAGGGAAGCTCCCAACAGGGCGCGTAGTGATCTATGACGACGATCACTACTACATGGGCGGCCTAATGGCGGAGAAGCTCGTCAGCGCAGGCTGCGAGGTGACTCTGCTCACCCCCGCTCCGATGATCTCGTTCTGGACGCAGTTTACGCTCGAATACGAACGTATTGTGCATAAGTTACTCTCGCTGGGCGTGACTCTGCACACCCAGCACGTATTGGATCGGTTTAAGCCGGGGTCGGCGAGCATCAAGAATACGATTGCGGAATCAAGCGTGACGATTCCCTGCGATGCGGTCGTGATGGTCGCAGATAGACTCTCGCAAGATGGACTGTATCTGGAACTGCACCCCACGCTGGCGGAGGGGAAGTTGAACTCCCTGCGGGTGATCGGAGATGCAGAAGCGCCCAACATCATCGCGCAGGCCGTGTTCTCCGGGCATCGCGCAGCGCGTGAGTTCGACGAAGCGCCTGTTGAGGGAACACCGTTCAAGGTAGAACGAATCGCGCTGGGATAGCGCCCTGGCGCACGCCAAGGCGTACGCCAAAGTGACTACACAGTTGCTCCAGAGACCGGGCTATGCTCAAGGGGTCAACTTGATCCGCACATAGGCAATGCCAAAGGAGCGAAAAATGGACGACACAATGGTAGTAAAAACGGTACTGAAGGCAATCGAAGATAATGACTTTGATGCAGCCAGGTCGATGCTGACAAGTGATTTCCTATTCAGCGGCGCGACGCCGGAGCCAATCCCTGCGGATGCATGGCTGGGCCTGCATCGCCAGATGAACAAAGCCTTTCCCGACTTCTCTTTCAACGCGACGAACATTCACCCGCATGGCGATGTGATTCACGTCAGCGTAGCACTCAGCGGCACACAGAAGAACGACCTTGATCTAACTTCGGCTGGTTTCCCGTTGTTACCAGCATCCGGGAAGTCTTTCAAGCTTCCGATGGAAGAGACAAGCTACACTGTCCGGGGTGGCAAGATCACCAGGTTGAGCGTAGAAGAAGTGGCCGGTGGCGGCGTCATGGGCATGTTAAGCCAACTTGGTGCCAAGGTACCTCAGCACTAGGAATCCCGTTTACTAAAAGGAGAGGCGCACCGGGGGATGACTCCGGTGCTTCTTTTTGGTTCAGTCTCTATCACTTCCGCAGAGAATAATCGCCATTCACCATGCCCTTTATAAAGGGGCATTTCCGGGTTTGCAAACTCCTCCTACCGCGAGTTCGTGTTATACTCAGGCATTAATTCCTGTGATCCACACGCCAAAGGAGCAATACAGTGGACGACACGACCGCAGTACAGACAGTTCTTCAGGCAATCGAAGATAGCGACTTCGAGACCGCCCGTTCCCTATTAACCGATGATTTCCTATTTAGCGGCGCAACCCCGGAGCCAGTTCCCGGTGGCGTCTGGTTGGGGCTTCACGGCCAGATCAACAAGGCCTGCCCGGATTTTTCGTTTAATGCGGCGCACATTCATGTTCATGGGGATGTAATTCACGCCAGCGTGTCCCTCAGTGGCACACAGCAAAACGACCTTGACTTGACCGGGTTTCACCTGCCCTTTGTGGCAGCTACCGGAAAATCGTTCCAGCTTCCGACGGAAGAACTGAGCTTCAACGTAGAGAGTGGAATGATCACTGGCCTGAGCGTCGCGCCAGTAGATGGCGGTGGCGTTGCCGGCATATTAGGCCAGCTTGGCGTGGAAATGCCGCACTAACGCCTGTTGTATACGCAAGAATCAAAAGGGACGAGCATCGACTCGCCCCTTTTGTGTTTTCTGAGAGAACTTATAGTGCGATTTCTGCTCGTGCGGTCCCTGCGCGGTCATGGCGCGCAGTTACGCGAACCGTTCCACCCTGCGGGGCGCGAATCACCCACTCCACCTTCGCCCGGTGCGTGGTCGAATCGCCAACGAAAGATGGCATTGCGGTTGTGTGGGATCGACCTTCTAACTGTCCGATGTCTTGCCGCACTTTGCCTGTTTCGAGAGTCGCGCCTTCCGGCAGTTCGATCTCGCACAGCACGCCCCGAACAACCTTCTTTTCCAGAGCCTTCTTGCTGACGTAAGCAGGCAGCCAGCCGGAGTTCTCCACCACTGCGCGGATGCGATAGGTTCCATTCCCCAGCGATTCGGCGCTGGCCTCGACCAGTTCCAGTCGGGGCGAGATCAACGCATGCCACACCAGCCACTTCGGGAACGGCGCGATCTCCTTTTCCAGATAATCAAAAGGCGGGTTGCGCCATGCTCCGAGGAAGTTCCAGCCGCCAAGCTCCACCGGGCCAAGCTCCGGGTGATCAAATGGATACCAGTCGATGTGGGCTTGACCTCCCAGCTTCTCGTCGCTCCATTTGAGCATGGTCAGATCATCTTCGACGGGATGTTCCCGATACCAGTCGATGTACTTATAGTCGGTGATGCCAGCCTGCCGGGGCGGAGCCCACAATTCGACCGTCCAGCCAAAGACGCCATAATGATCGTAAATCCAGTCGTCGAACACGCCGCCGATCACCTCGTTGGGATGGTAGCGGAATTCATGGTAGACGGAAGCAGCCGGGTAGCCCGTGATCTCCTTGCCTTTATCGCCCAGCTTCTGATAGATCCACAGGTCTTCCGCCGGGAACTTGTCATCAGGCTGATCGCCGTAGGGACGCAGGAGCACCCCCGCCCACGTATGGAACGAGACCGCTCCGGTGATGTTCAGATGATTGACGATGAAATCCACGATGGCGCGGACTTCGGGTTCCGAGGTCGGATAGGGACCAGCGCCCCGCTGCTCATTCTCCTGCCGCCACAGATGCGGAAAGTTTCGGTTGATGTCGAGTCCCTGGGGATTGGGCTGCTGCTGGATAGTATAGCCATCATAGTTAACCGGGCGACCCTCTAAGAACAGGCGGTAGTATGTCCCCCCTGTCTCAGTCGGGTCGCGGCGGATGAGCAGACGCGGCTCGTCTGGATGCGGTTTCCATGCGCCATGCGGATCGGGGACACGCATCTGGAGGATGCGACCATCCTGATCGGCATCTGCGGTGTAGAACCCGTCGACAGGCTCGTCGGTGAACGGATACATACGTGTGCCGGATCGGATGATGCGTGGCACATCTTCGAGCGCCCATTCCGCGCCATCTGGGTTCACACGCGGACAGATGTAGAAGGCGCGCGTATTGAGGCAGCGGGTGATGTCCTCATCCGATCCGTACCCGGTCAGCAGCGTGTAAATGTGGAGCAGGCACACGGTAGCCGGGGAGACTTCGGAAGCATGAATGTTCCCGTCGATCCAGAAGGCGGGTTTCTCCGTATCCGGCCCGGTCTCGAAGTTCGTCACCGTCGCCAGCCAGATGTCACGCCCTTCGTGACTCTTACCGATGCTCTCCACACGCATCAGGTGCGGCATCTCCTGCGCACAGGCGTTGAGGAACTCGGTTAGTTCATCGTAGCGATAGTAATGATCGAAAGCGATGGATGGGATCATCCAGTGATCTCCTGATTGTGAGGAAGCGCACATCATCGTAGCATGGGGCAGGAGCGAGGTCAAACAACCTGCGCCGCTTCCATGCCTCCATCGGGATCAGGGTAGATCTTCGTCTACACCAAGCGTGATTCGGCCTGACTGCGGATAGGTTCCGTCCAGCAAAGGCTCCGACCACGAGAGCCGCAGCGTTGTCTCGCCGGGGCGGATTTCCATACTGCGAAACTCGTACCCCTGTTCCGTTGGCCGTGCTATCACTGGCTGCAAGGAATACGCCTCTGCGTGATCGGGGTTATCCACCACAATCCCCGACCAGGATATTTTCTCAGGATACGGAGTCAACTCGCGCGAGGCCGCAAGTTGAACATTCCCCTGCTGTGAACGAACCGGGACGCTGATCGTCACATGTAGGGTGGAGCCAACCGGATTCCAGATCGTGATCGTATACTGCTCGTCCTGCCAGTTCCATTCTGCATCACTCAACCAGAGGCCATCCCGCAGGGTATAAAGTACCGCCAGTGGAATCGGATCGGCTGTCACTTCGTAGACATGCGCCGTGTCTGTGGAAAAGATTGGCGTCAGCCCGGAAATGTCCTGCAAATGGGAGATGTCCGTATCGATCACATAGTCAATCCCCATTGCGGAGAGGAAGGATGCCGTCCCTGGCGCATTGATGGAACCAACAGCCCCGGATTGAAGATCAAAGATGCGGTCAAAGGTGAAGTTGGCATCGATGGCAATGGTATTGACAATCGGCTGCTCATAGTCTTTTTGCAGCATCGCCTGCCGCCAATCGGAGAATGGATAAAAGATAGCCGTTGTCCCCAGTGGCTGCTGTTTGAGCCAGATATGCTCCTCCTGCGGAATCGGGGCCGGGGTGTATGGCTCGATGTGAACATACTCCACGAGCATCATCGCTAGACATCCCGCCATCACGAGCACAAAACGGGCGCGTTTGTGCATGCGCTGTTGCAGATCGCGAATCGCATAAGCAACGAGTATAGCCAGGGAAAGTAGCATCAGCACGATGAAACGCCGGGCGATCCGCAGCGGGGACAAAAACAGCATGGTCAGCAGCGCTGGCATCGGAATCAGGATGTCGTCCAGCCGAGGAGAGATCGCGCGAAGAAAACCACCTATCGGAATATACGGAGGAAGGCTAAAGAGAAAAGCAACGATGAAAACGACGACCAGAAAGGGTATCCAGAAAGCCGCAGTTCGGGATAGCTTCCCCTGATCGGATTCCAGGAATCGGCGTTGCCTCCAGAGGAACAGTGCATAACCACTCAGGGCCAAATTTGCATATCCCAAATAGAGATCATTGCTGGGTGCATCACTGGCAGGCTGAGTGAACCACCATGTATCCAGAAGCGGATATCTTGCCTCAAGATAGGCAGGCGTAAAATCTGACCTCTGAAACTGATGAATAGAATCATAAATAGTCTGTGAAATTCCCCCAAGCAGGGGATTTGTCTGAGGCGGTATCAGGAAATCCCATGGGCGGCTGGAGAGCAAGAAATGCCATTCGCCCGGACGAATCAAGGGGTTGGCAGTGCGTAGTAGTGTCGTCGGTCCGGATCGGATCTCATGCAAGATGGGGATCATCTCAGGCAAAGAGAGAATCACACCGATAAAACCAGCAACCCCATAAAGGAGCCAGACCCGCCGATCAACCACTTTGCCCCACCCACCAGCACGGTAGCGTTCGGCCCTCTCAAAGATCACGAAGACCACAACGGCTACTGCAATATGATAGCTGTAATAAATCGTCGTGTAGAAAGCGATAGCAAAGGCAACCCCTATCGCTCCGGCACTTCGAACGGATGGCCGATTGCGAAAGCTTACTAGAGTGAGAAAGAACAGAGGAACTACCCAAATTGGTGCCACATCTACATGCATTTGAGCAGAAGCCACACCGTATGGGGAAAAAGCAAACACCAGCCCGGCTACAAAGCTTGCCAGCCGATTATGAGTGAGACGAAAAGCCAACAGGAATGTTAGGGTAGAGGAGAACACATAGGCAAGCAACCTCATTATGTTGTACGCTGCAATTTCTCCAAATGGAATGGACAAAATCGCTGTCGACCATAGAGTACCAGCATAGACATGAAGCGCCTGATCCGTTCCAAAGGGAGCCTGTGCATAAGACACGAATTGATATGGTAGCCCATGTAAGAAACTAAACTTCCGCCACCAAATCGTCCATAGCCAGAGCGAACTATCACTTTCATATCCATAGATCACTTTATTTAGGTGCAGCAACGCGGGTAGTCCAAGCCCTACTGTGATCGCTATATAGACAAGAACAGGCAGCATCGGCGTTAGCCGATGCAACCAACCAGTCAGACCACTGTTCTCACACTGGTTTTCTTCCATACAGTCTCATCCCCAGATTCGTTTCGCGCGATTGTACCATACGTCTGACGACAGGAAGTAGAAAAATAGGGCACGCGATTCGGATGATCGCGTGCCCCTGTCCATGCGCTTCGGAACGGCCTATCCCTCTCGAATCCCATACGGGAAGTCGTAGCCTGCCATGCGCTGCATGAATGGATCGGGATCGAAGGCTTCGGGACCGAGCACACCCTTCCCCTGCCAGACACCTTCCGCCATAAGTTCCATGGCGATCACCGGGCCGACCGCCGTCTGCCAGACGACGGCCTGCACGCCGACGTTCTTCATGCACCAGTCGTTATCGGCGACCTGATAGATATAGACTTCGCGCGGCTTGCCATCCTTCGTGCCTGTGATCCACGTCCCGGCGCACGTCTTGCCACTCATCACATCGCCGAGTGTGGCGGGGTCGGGCAAACAGGCGGCGATCACATCACGCGGGGCCACCTCGACCCCCTTGACGCGGATCGGGTCTTTGTTATCCATGCCCAGCATCTTGATCACCTTGAGCACGTTGATGAACTCATCGCCCAGCCCGTACTTGAACGTCACCCGCTGGCAATCGATCCAGCGCGGCACAAGCAGCACTTCCTCATGCTCTACATTGACGCACTCCACCGGGCCGATGCCCTCAGGGAACTCGAACACTTCCGGCTCGGAAAACGGCGCAGTGGTGTACCAGCCGCGATCCTTCTCCCAGATTACGGGCGGGTTGAGACACTCCTCGATGGTTGTCCAGATCGAGAAATTGGGAGCAAAGGCATAGCCGCGCACCTCGAGATTGGCCCCGTCGCGGATGCCGATCTCTTCGATACCATCGAAGAGGTGTTTGGCGGCGTACTTTGCAAAGACATCCGCCATGCCTGGCTCGACGCCCATGCCCACGAGAGCCAGCAGCCCCTTCTCTTCCCACTGTTTCGCTCGCTCGAACTGGTAATCGCCGAGCTTCACACCCGGTAGATCAAAAGGCTTCTCTGGATGGGCGGTGGATAGCGTCATCGCCATATCCATGTAATGACAGTCTGCTTCGTAAGCTGCATCGAAGATAGCTTCATTAAAAATCGGGTCGACAGCGTTCATGATCAGATCAACATTGTGCTTGCGGGCCAACGCGAGAATCGCGGCTTTGTCTTTCGCGTCAATTTGCTCGACGGAGAATTTGCTCGGATTGCCCAGTCGGCTCTGCACATCGCGGGCATGATCGACTCGATAATCCGCCAGCACCATATGTTCCAACCAGGGGCGATTCTGGGCTACCACAGCAATGGCTTCGCCCACGCCGCCCACACCAACCAGCAGGACTCGCATCTTCGTTTCTCCTTATGAGGATAGGATGATCACCATTTGGGTGATGAGTTCCGTCAGCCACTCATCGGGGCTGTGCCCTGAAGCAGAGCAAACGCGAAGTAAGCATCGCTGCAAACCTAATCGGGGCTTTCGTCGTTGGGGCGCGTCGAACGCAAGGTGAATAGGGGACACCGCTGGCGGCGACGTGAGGTATGGAGGCAGGCTGGGTTACTCATCCGATTTCATTACCTCTCGAATGCCTCTTGTATACCATGCTCACAGGGATTTGCCAACCTGATCTGGGTGGTTGCATGGAGGCCCAGAGTGTGCGATCTTTCCCATTCCTGAAACAAATTTGCCTCTGGCGGGGTATTCCTTCTATCAGGCCTGATCACTTTTGAAGGAATTGTTCTGATCTTGACTCTAAGCAGTTAGGATGATCACCCAGACGATGACCTACCCCGCTGATCTCGATCTTGCGTTGCAGCAGAGCCGCACCGGGGGTACGCTCGACTACAATGAGCTTGCTCGCCAATGCCACCCCGCTGTACTACGTTTTGCTGTCTCGATTCTCAACGACCCGGATGACGCCGAAGATGCGGCACAGGAGGCACTGATTGCCGCCTTTGCCGCGCTGGATAGCTACCGGGGCGAGGCCAGCTTCCGTACCTGGCTGTACACGATTACGCTAAACGTGTGCCGCAAACAGATGCGTAAGCGCAAGACACGCGGCGCACTGCTGAACGCCATCGAATCGGTAACGCGGGCCGTCACCGGTACGCATTCCCCGGAAGAGGCCGCCGCGCAGTCTGAGATGCAGCGCGAGTTATGGGCCGCTGTAGATGCCCTCGACGAGAAACACCGCATCCCGATCATCCTGCGCTATGCTCATGATCTGCCCATTGCGGAGATTGCCGAGTTAATGGGCCTGAACGAAGGTACAGTACATTCCCGCCTTTACTATGCGCGAGAGAGCCTGCAAGCGAGCCTCTCGCAGGCAAGCCGCCCTCGAGGCCGGGGGGAGGTGTTATGATGATCCTTACACATGAACAGGCACGCACTCTGATCCACGCCGCCGCCGATGGTCTGCTGGCCTTTCAGCAGCGCGGGCCGCTGGATGAACATCTGGCCGATTGCTTTGAATGCCGTGCTTATGCGGATGAATTGACTCGCATGGAAGCTGATCTGCGGGGGGCGCTGCATGCCCGCCTCGAAACCTCCGCGCGGCGAAGTTCTGCCAGGCCCGTCAGAGACATCAACCACCAGCTTCAGAAGAAGCACACGCAGAAGCGTATCATGGCTTTTGCACAGCCTGCCCTGTGGACG
Organism: Chloroflexota bacterium; assembly: GCA_024643825.1. Lineage (GTDB taxonomy): Bacteria > Chloroflexota > Anaerolineae > Aggregatilineales > UBA3940 > JAHEME01. The sequence continues at coordinate 19,654 of JAHEME010000004.1, forward strand.
GTCGGCGTGCTGCTGCTGACCGGGGCGATGGCATGGCTGCTGGGCAGCGTCCACACTGGAACGGGCGATCAGCCAGTGGGCGAGGGAACGGTCAGCACGGATGTGATTTCCACCCCAGCCCCGGAGGAGTTCTTCAGCCCCACCCCTGATCTGCTCTCTGGCTGCATTGTGACTGCCCGCGTGGATCAGAACGTCATGGCAGGACCCGGCCCAGATTATGCCGTGCTCGGTGCGATGCCCGCCGGGCAGGTCGTCCCGTTGACGGGGGGAACCAACGATGGGTGGCTGCGAATCATGCTGGGCAATGGGGAAGGCTGGATCAATGCGCAGTTTGTGGCGGTCAGCGGGGACTGCGGCGGGGTGGAGATCGTGCGGGACTTCCCCTCTTCGCCGCCCTTGCTCGAAAGCCCCATACCTGTTGAGGTGTTCACGCCAACTCCGATCCCGTTTCCAACCTCAAGCCAGACGCCAATTGGGGCAACCACAGATT
>JAHEME010000274.1 GCA_024643825.1 Chloroflexota bacterium
CAACGGCTGCGGGATGGCGTGGTGATTCAGGGTACGCGCACGCGCCCCGCAGGCGCGGAGCTTCTGCAAGAGGACCCCGATCTGCCCGCGCGCCCGACGCCGATCCGAATGCGTAAGGCGATTCCGACCGCGTGGATTCGAGTCACACTGCGCGAAGGGCGCAATCGGCAGGTGCGGCGGATGACGGCGGCGGTTGGCTTCCCTACCCTACGGCTGGTACGAGTGGCGGTTGGCCCGATCCGGCTGGGGGAACTTCAGCCGGGGGAATGGCGGATGCTGACGGAGCGTGAGGTGCGGTCGCTGTGGAATGCGAGTTAGTAACGAATGCCAAAAAGCTCCACCGCATCGATTTCGGTGCGCCCGCCGGGGCTGGTGGTGGAATCGACGTAGATGATCAGGGTGTTGCCTACGTAGTCGGACTCTTCGACGGCTACGACCAGCGTACCGGGGCAGGTCGCGGTGGCCTGCGGCGCGGCCTGGTAGAGGGTGTGCTCTTCCCCATACAGGTCTCTGAACGTGATCAGCGTAACATAGCCGGGGTTAAAGGACTGGAAGACAAACACCCCTGTCGGGCGAACTAGCTCCGGGAAGTACAGGGTCAGTTTGCCCGTGGTGGTAGCGGGAGCCCATGCGGTGCGGAAGTCGCCGCAGTCGAGGGTGTTCGGCGGCCCGACGACCTGCACGCTCCCCCAGTCCAGGGGTTCGATCTGGGAATCGGCTTCGGCTGAAGCGGCGAATTGATCGACTGCCATCCTCCCGCCCAGGGATAGCGTAGGGGCTGAGTCTGTGAGCGCGGCATCCGGGGGGGTGGTGGTCAGGCGAGCGGCGAGGGTTGGGATGAGTACATTGGTCTGCGTAGCGGCGGCATCAATGGTGAGCTGCACAACGGCGGTATCGACTTCCCCGGCTCCGCGTGAAAGCACCCATACGATGGCGACAAGGATCACGATCCCTAGCAGGGTGGGGATGATACGACTATCCAGGTCTTGACCGGAACGACGAAAACGGGAAAACATCCCTGTCTATCTCCTCGGTAGAGCGAGTGTTTCGCGGCCCAAATGAGGCTAGAATATGATCGCGTCATATACGAAACACTCAAGCAGTATAGCCGCGCTGCCCGCCGCCGTCCAGCGGAGCGCGGGCGGATCGGTAGCGGGGGGATGGCTCCCTGCTGTACAATGGCACTATCCGGCTCAGACTCAGTAAGGAAACGCGCATGGGGCCAGGCGAATACCTAACCACACCACCGCCACTTGATCAACGAATCGCCCTCTCCAATCAGCAGATTGAGCAGATCGGCAAGGTGATGACCAGCCTGACCAGAGACCTGGATGGGCTGCCTGTCCTTGTATCGCAGCAGGGAGAATTGATTAGCGCGGCGGGTGCGCCCACTCCTGAGGTCACAGAACGGCTCACCCGAGTTACCGAACGGCTGTGGCGTGATGGCGGTAGGCACAGCGCGCGGGAGGTCATTCGGTTTGAGGAGGAGAGCATTGAGGAAGTGGAACGGGCGAATTATGTGCTCTACTCGGTTCATATCGCGGGGGCGGTCACGCTGACGGTTGGCTGGCAGCTCAGTGTTTCGCTGACGCAGGTGCGAGCCGAAGTGCAGGATGCGAAAGAGCAGCTTACTCGTATTTTCGAGGAGTCGGTGTAAAGTTGTTCTTGCTCGAACTGCTGGCTACGCTATAATCCTCGCCACAATCCGCCCAAGAGGTCTAAAATCCGTTGTCCAACCAGAAACAACTGCCGTCGCTCCCCCCTGATCTATACACGGAAGAATACTTCCTAACCGCGTGTGAAGGCTATGAAGAATGGATCGCCTCAGAAGGCGAACATCTTTCCCGGCGACTCTCGGCGGCCTTTGCGCTGGCGGCAGTTGAGCCGGGCATGCGTGTGCTGGATGTGGGCTGTGGACGCGGCGAGATACTCCGTCACTGCTCACAGCTAGGCGCGGATGCCTATGGGATCGACTATGCGCCCGTCGCGGTGCGGATGACGCGCGAGGTGATTCAGGGCGAGGATGGGGAACCTGTGCAGGCTGTGATGGCGGTAGGCCGGGCGGATGCGAAGTATTTGCCCTTCCCGGATGCCTCGTTTGACCGGGTGCTGCTGTTCGATGTGGTGGAGCATCTGTACCCGTGGGAACTGCATCAGGCGTTTCTGGAAGTGGGGCGGGTGCTCAAGCCGAATGGTCGTGTGATTGTGCATACCGCGCCGAACCGCTGGTACGATCAGTATGCGTACCCGGTGGTGCGGTTTGTTCGTACGCTGATGGGGCAGGGAGCCGCCTACCCACGCAACCCCCGGCAGTTTGGGGTGGCGGTCAACGAGCATGTTCACGTCAACGAACAAAGCCTGTTCAGTATGCGAAGCGCACTCGCCAAAGCCGGGTTTCGCAGCCAGGTGTGGCTGGATTCGCCTCCGCAGAATCGCGAGGAATCGGCTTCCCTCGGCTTCCTTCGGCACGTAGCCTTCCGCTGGGTTCCCTTCCGGTGGTTCTTTGAACGGGAAGTCTTTGCCGTCGCATCTCAAAAATAGCAAAAACATTTTCTGTGGGTGATACGGAATGCCTGACCGCCGTTCTGTAGACGATCTGACCATCGAAGAATTGGAGCACATTCTCCGTATTCGGAAGCGGGATGCGCGCATGGATCGTCTGCGCCGCTTCGAGGAGGTTGGCCTCCGCCCTGGGGATGGGACATCTCCGGTGGAGGATGTGGCGGATGAACCCAAAGCCAAGGAGGGAGAGGAGCCGACCTCCATCGCGTACGAGTCTTTTGTGCATGGAGCCAACGCTCGTGGGCGAAGCTGGCGGGATCGTACTCTGCGCGACAATCTGCTGCTGGCAGTTGAACTGTTGGCTGCCGCAGGGCTGGTCGCGATCATGGCGTATGCCGCTGCCTCGCTGAGAAATCTGAATCAGGAAGCGGCATCGGCACAGGCAGAGGCACTCTCGAATGTGCCCACGCCCACAGCAACGCCGATCATCACCACGGTGGTGCTGCCCGGTGGTCACACCCCCCCAACTGATCCGGGTGGGGCGCAGCCGAACTATGAAGAAGTTCCGCAGTATCTGCGCCCGCTGGTGGAGCAGCAGTTCGCAGGCCCGGTGATCGTGCCCACGCCAGGGCCATCAGGGGCAATCAGCCTGCGGATTCCGGCACTGGGGATCAATGCGCCGATTGTTCAGGGGGATGGCTGGGAACAACTCAAAAAAGGGGTAGGTCAGCACATCGGGACGGCGGACCCCGGCCAGGTCGGGAATGTGGTGCTTTCTGCCCACAACGACATTTATGGAGAGATCTTCCGCCACCTCGACGAGCTTCAGCCGGGTGACGACATTTTTATCGGGACACTATCGCAGGAATATCACTATCAGGTGGCGTACCATCATGTCGTGCTGCCCACGCAGGTTGACGTGATGGGGCCGACGGCGGAACCAGTAGTCTCGCTGATCTCGTGCTACCCATTCCTGGTCAACAGCGATAGAATCGTCGTTCTGGGAGAATTGGTTAGCCCCTGAATTTCAATCTTACTCTATGCCAGCGGAGGAATTTCATGGCAAAGCGGAAACCACGAAGAACAGCAAAAGCGATTTCACGACGGCCTGTACGGAGCGCAGAGGCAGTCCAGACCAAGTCAGCAGAGCCGCTTGATCTGGCTGCTGAATACCACTATGTGATCTCAGATCTGAGCCAGATCGCTGTGATCGCGGCAGTGTTGATTGCTGGATTGGTGGGGCTATCGTTTATCTTGAAGTAGGAAGCTGTGACATGAGGATAGTCGGGGCGGCCGGACTCGAACCGGCGACCTCTGCGTCCCAAACGCAGCGCGCTACCAACTGCGCCACGCCCCGAATGTGCGGAGAGTATAACTGATCTTCGCTGAAAACATCAAGGGATATTGTAAAGAGGCGTGGCGGTGTTGAGGACGCCTTCGCTGCCAGGCGTGGATTGAGTGCCGCCAAGCGGGGTAGCGGTTGAGAGCGACGAGGGGTTGGCGCATGCCTGCTCCGCCGCCTGACGTTTGGCTTCTACGGCATCATCCGGCTGAAGGGCCAGCGCGCTCTCATACTGTGTTACCGCGTCACAGGCCGCCCCCGACGCTTTTAGTTGATCCCCAAAACGCACATACGCTTCCAGCAGGCGGGCGGAGACATCGCGGTAATTGGGCGCAAGCGGAGTGATGGCCTCAAAGTTTCGGATTACCACGTTCCAATCCAGACCCCAATACGTTTGCCCGGTTGAATAGAGAGTGGCAAGATAGCGTTCGCCCCCGGTCAGGTCATCGAGGGGGTGGATCTGTTCGGCAAGGTCGAGCAGGTATAGACCCTCCTCAATGCGGTCACCCCGAATGTAGGTTAGCCCCAACGTCGAATAGGCGGTGTAGAGCATTTCCTTGACATCGACTTCCCGGTAGGTTGGGTCAATGTCCTGAACCTGCTCCAGCCTGCTGATCGCATTGGCCCATTCCTGGCCCTCCATGTACCCGGAAGCTTCGGTGAAGAGTTCGGCGGGGTCTTCGCTGGTGCTTGGTGGGAGGGTCGGGGCGTTGGTCGCCTGCCCGTTTGCTATCTGTTGTTCGGCTGCCGCCAACTGATCGGCTGCGCCGGGATAATCGGGGCGGCGGTCTAAGACCCAGCGGAAGCGTTCGGCGGCGAGGTTGTAGTTCCCGGATTCAAAGTCTGAAACCCCCAGCGCATATTGCACATCAATATCCACAATGGTAGTTTGCGTCGCATCCACATTGCGCTGCTTCTGCCCCGCAATGTAACCTCCGGTAGCGGAAACGCCCAGGGCGGTTGCCAGAACACAAAATAGTGTACCTAGCAGGATAGCGCTCGTAGACAGCTTCCGACGAAGCAACGAAGGGCGCTGCTGATCTGCTGGCGTTGGTTGTGGATCGGGTGGTTGCATCATACGTACGAAGATGTCCTGAGGCTCTGGCATAGAAGGCGGGAAGGCAGCGCCGCATTATAGCGACTTAGCCAGTCATTGTCCATGCGAGGGATCAACGGCTGACCAGTTGTGATTCAGGGTGCGTGAATGGATTTCTCTTTGGATATTCGGGCAATAGGCGCGATCAGTAGGGATACCACCAGTCTTTCTCGTCGGCGGAGAAATCCCAGTGAACGTGTTTGGTCTCCTGAAAACTTGCCAGACCCTCTTCGCCAAG
>JAHEME010000275.1:0-1356 GCA_024643825.1 Chloroflexota bacterium
AGCCGCCCGCCATTCCGAGGCTGGGATCAATTCCCCATCTCGCATCATGATCTCCTGGCCCAGCGTGAAGATTCTTAGACTATAGGGGATGCTTGCCCACGGGAGTTGGTTCTTTGCACTGCCCGTGTCCTCTTTCTCAGAACGAATGGCTTGCAGTTTCTTGAGGTCTCGCACAATCACGTAATTGTCGGGAAGCTCCTTTAGAATCCGCGCAAGCAGCGGGTCTTCGGCGGCCTCGACTGCGAGGGGCTGGGCGCTATCGATCATACTCGCCCGCTTCAAGGCAGATTCACAGATCGCTTTTGCTTTATCTTCTTCCCCAACGATCAGCCAGAGACGCGCACAGGCGGCTGCCACCCCGATCCATTCAAATTGAGCGCCCATCTTATCCAGATCAGAAAGGGTCTGGCCTAACTTTGCGAGTGATCCCCGTGGATTATTCAAATATCCTTCGGCAACAATGAGGATGGCACATGCTATTACTCGCTCAAATGCAAGGGAATGGGCAGTCGCGATTTTGACGGCTTCTTCCGCGAGGAGTACCGCTTCACGGATGCGATTTTGCCTGAAACGCAGCATCGATGTGCTGACCAGGATTAATGTATGCAAGTTAGGCTCTGCTCGCGCGGGCAGGATAAACAAAGCGCGATCATACAATGCGCCTGCTTCTTCCAGAAGACCCAGATCGCGGTTCAGATCGCCCAGACTCCAGAGCAAGTGCCCCTCGCTGCGGCGGTTAGCCATGCCACCCAACACACTGAGTCCCTCCTCAAACGTAGATCGGGCGGAGGTATAGTCGCTGCGCTGATGGTAGTAATAGCCCAGATTATTCAACGCAAGAGCCAGGGCATCGGCCCCACCTAACTTGCGCCGCAGGGTTATCAGCTCCTGCAGGCAGGCTGCCGCATCTTCCAGACGCCCCACGCGAGTATAGGCTAATTGAAGGTCCTGAAGCAGATGAGATAGCCCGGATTTCAGTCCCTCTTCTCGATACAGGGGCAGAGCCTGTGTCAGGTACTCGATGCTGACATCTACTTCTCCCAAGCGCAGATGCATCAGCCCCATGATGCGGAGCGCACGACCTTTCAGAATGGGGAAACCGGATGTGGTCAGAGGGTACGCAAGTGCTCTGGCTGACTGGTGATCGGCCCGCTGCAAATGGATCATGGCCCGTTGAAGCTGCACCTGACCGATCCCCTCGGCATCGTTCATCACCACATAGCCAAGTTCGGCGTACACCAATTCCTCTTCGGCACTGTCGTATTCGTAGCGGTCGGTTTGCACCATCGCGCTTTCGACGTAAAGGCGAGGAGCCTGCGCGCTCACCCGTCGAAGCTGATCGCTCCAGGTCAGGAG
>JAHEME010000275.1:1366-5172 GCA_024643825.1 Chloroflexota bacterium
CGATGCGCCCCTGACCAAAGAGAGTCACGGCTGCCCTTTCTCCGATGCTGGCCGCCTGCTGAATCTCCCCCGCTGAGAGATAGTGCTCAAAGGCCAGTTCATTATCATCCTGCTCCTGATACCAGCGTGCTGCCCGCGCGTGCAGGTCCCGATAACGGTTTGCCTGATCTGCTTCTAGCTTGTGCTGAAGAAACTCCCGGAACAACGGGTGGTAGCTAAGGCTGCCCCCGACACGAGTTACAAACAGGTTGCGTGACTGAATCTCTTCCAGCCAGTTCTGGCTGCTTGGCAAAGCCAGCGCACTGGCACACAACTCCGGTGTTAGCCGTTTTAGCGTCGAGGAAGCCAGCAGGAAGTCACGCAGGTCGGGGGGCTGGGTTTCTAGCATAGAAGCGGCCAGAACTTCAAATAACGCTTCGGGCTCGCTTCCCTCTTGCAGCATCTCGTCGCTTAGATCACTGGCGAGAGGCTGGAAAGTTAGCGCGATGCCAGCAGGCCAGCCATCCAGACGGTTGACGAGATACTCCATCTGCGATCTGCTGATGGTTCCAGGGTGTCGATCTGCCAGACTCTGAATTTCGTCTTCTGTAAGGCGCAGATCCTGCTGCCCCAGAGGGAGCACCTCATTGCGCACAATCATCTCGGCAAAGGGCAGATCGGGGATCGTGCGGCTGATCAGGATCAGATGGCACAGGCGGGGGAGTTGATTGATCACCGTCCGCAGCCACAACTCGGCGGCTGGTGCATGCTCCAAATGATGAATGTCATCTAACACGAGGATAGTAGGCCCGGTCAGCAGATCGCGCAGGCCGTTAGTGATAAACGAAGCAAATTCAGCGGGGGAATGATCTTCTGATGATGTCAGATGATCACGAATACCCGGCACGATGGCCTCCAGCGCCTGCACTGTGTTTCGATACAGGTTGGGGACATCACGATCACGTTGATCGAGCGAATGCCAGGCTGCCGGGAGTCGAGCACCCCGGATAAACTGGGAGATGAGGGTTGTCTTTCCGTAGCCTGGCGGGGCGCAGATCAGTACCAGCTTGTAGCGGGAGATCGTTTCCAATTGAGCAACGAGCCTTGGACGATCCACCACGCCCGGCGTATATGGTATCTGTTGATGAAGTTCTGGCGAAATCATCGAAGATCTCATCGTTGTCTGAGCAGGGCCTCCAGTCGTGAAACTTCATTATACTGCCTTGTGGCTGATAGTGGGCTATTTTGTTACCCGCAATACTGACAACCGATCTCCAAGAATCCAAGATTCTTGAACTCAATTTCATGTTGTCATTCAATTGGTAAGCACTTCGTTCAGCACTATGGTGTATCAATAGTGTACATAGTCCATCCAATCGGGAGGTACAGGAAATGAAGGCTCTTACATCATTTGGGTTGTGGCTCACAGCAGATGCGCAGCGGGTGCAGTATCTGGTGCTGGCATTGACGGTGCTGGCACTGGTGCTGGCGGTCGTCATTGGGACGGCCTCGCATGGTCTGCTGATCGCTGGCCCGGCATCCGGTGGCAGCGGCGGCACAGGCTAATCTCACAGAACTAATCGAACTGGATAATCCAACCTAGTTTCTTTGAAAGGACAAACACTATGAAGACCCTCACATCCTTTGGTTTATGGCTCACAGCAGATGCGCAGCGGGTGCAGTATCTGGTGCTGGCATTGACGGTGTTGGCACTGGTGCTGGCAGTCGTCATTGGGACGGCTTCGCATGGTCTGCTGATCGCTGGCCCGGCATCCGGTGGCAGCGGCGGCACAGGCTAATTAGCTCAAGACAATCGCTCGTAACTTATTCTTCTCAAGAACAGGTACTGGTAGAATACGAATGACTATTCCACGTTTTGTGACTACGGATGAACTGCAAAAGGTTGATCGACTGTTAGGTGCGGCTCTTGTAAGCGAAGATATCCGCAAGAGGCTTCTGGAACAGCGGGACACATCCCTATTCGGTGAGTACATGCTGACTCCAGAAACTCAGGCGTGGCTTAATGCCATCCCCGCTATCTCGCTACAGGAATTTGCTGAGGCGGTTATAACTCATGCATAAGTTAGCAAATCACGGCTGGCGGTCAGGTCTTGGCCCCAGCCGTGATGCACCTACTATTCCCCTGAAGATTCAACTAACTTATAGGAACTATGCTTCAGATCAGGGAATTGCAATGCCAAAGAAGATTATGATTGTAGATGATGAAGTTGGCGTTCGGATGCTGATTGGGATGATTTTGGAGCGCGCCGGGTATGACGTGCTGCGAGCAGCAGATGCGGCTGAAGCTCTTGAGGTTGTCAACAGGATCGTGCCAGATCTGTTTATCATTGACCAAATGATCCCAGGAATGACCGGGCTTGAACTTTGTGCTCAACTCCGCGCAGACCCACGCGCTCTTAGCAAACCGATACTGATGCTGTCAGCGCGATCTGACGTCAACCTGATCCTTCAGAGCAGGGACATCGGTGTGAACGAATATCTTGTTAAACCGGTGTTATCGGAGGAATTAGTGCAACATGTGAATTCCTGGGTTGGGGAACTCCCCCATTAGCAGCATCGCCGGGAGCGTGCTGTCGTTTCATTACAACCTCGAATAGAGTAGAATCTCCTCTTGTCATGAGGTGAGTCTATGTCTATGCGCTTCCAAACAGAGCTCGGGATTCTAGTTCCAGCCGTCACTACATCTCAGATGCGCGAAGTTGACCGCATCGCGGTTGATGAGTTTCATCTGGGTCTTCTTCAGATGATGGAAAACGCCGGGCGAAACCTTGCGCTCCATGCCATGAGGATGACGCCTGCCGGAGGGTTAATCACCGTACTGGCCGGGTCTGGTGGTAATGGTAGTGGTGCATTGTGCTGCGCACGACATCTGCACAATCGAGGCTTTGCCGTCCATTGTGTGCTGGATCGCGATGTGGATGCACTAACGGGTGCTGCCCAGAATCAGCTAGAGGTTCTATTGGCGGCGGGAATCCGTATATCTGCTGAAGATGCCGCCGAGGACACGCTGCGACGCTCTGCGCTGATTGTGGATGGATTGATCGGGTATGGATTGCAAGGGGAGCCTCGACCGGCTGCCGCGAGGCTGATCGAGATATGCAACCAATCCGATGCGGCTGTTCTTTCTAACGATATTCCCTCTGGAATTGATGCAACAACTGGTGAAGCGTATGGGCCTTACATACATGCGGATCGGACGCTGACTCTGGCGGCCCCAAAGACAGGGCTGGCGCATAACCAAACGGAAATCTATCTGGCTGACATCGGAATTCCGTCGGAAGTATTTGATCGAATTGGCATCGTATTTCAACGACCGTGGCAAGATGATTACTGGGTACGGCTGAAGACGCTGCCCTGATCCCCATCCAGCGGCAAATCGATAGTAAATGTCGTGCCCTGGTTTACAATGCTCTCCAGGCTAATCGCACCGCCATGAAGCTCAATCAACTGACGTGCGATGGCAAGGCCCAGACCGCTGCCTGCTCCCTCTACGTGCTTTCGTGATGAGTCGCCCTTCCAGAAGCGGTCGAAGACGTACGGGATATCGCCATCAGGTATCCCTGCCCCTGTATCTTTCACCTGAAATCGAATTCCGTCCGAAGTAAGCGTGGCCCCCAGAGTGATCACGCCACCTGCTGGCGTATAGCGCAGGGCATTGGCGATCAGATTGGAGAGTGCCTGCGTCAGCCGTCCAAGGTCTCCCCGCATTTTGGCTTGATCTATTCCTGCCCCGGTTTCAACAGTAAGCTTGATCTCTTCCGACTCTGCCTGCCCGCTGAAACTGGTGGCAACGTCAGCCAGCAGAT
>JAHEME010000276.1 GCA_024643825.1 Chloroflexota bacterium
CAATCTCCCCGATCTGGCTGCGCGCGCCATACGTGGCGCGGATGGTCAGGTGCAGCTCATGCTGAGTCACTTCGTCAACTATCGCATGGTGGGGCCTGATCTCAACACCCTGACTACCGATTGCAACCCGGTCATGCGTTCTGACTACGATGTCGATCCCGCCAAGTACAATGACGCCCAGTGGATCGCCTCCCCGTATACGGAAGACGGGCAGACGATCTATGCGCTGGTTCACAATGAATGGCGCGGCCTGGGCCGCTTCGGAGCATGCCCAAGCGGGACGTTCGATAGCTGCCTGGATACTTCGCTGACGCTGGCTGTATCCACTGATGGGGGCCGCACATACACACACGCCGGGGAACCTCCGGCGAATCTGGTGGCTACACTCCCCTACGCAGCACAGGCGGGGGCAGGCCCATTCGGGTTGCGTTCTCCGAGCAATATCATCAAGGGGCCGGATGGCTATTACTACGCCTATGCCAACTATCTTGAATACCGGGGCGATAACCAATCGGTGTGCCTCATGCGCACAGACGATCTCAGCGATCCGTCTTCCTGGCGGTTCTGGAATGGGGTGGATTTCAATGGACAGTTTGTCAACCCATACACAGAATCGCTAACCGACCGCGACGCACACCTTTGCACGCCTCTGGACTGGGACGACATCGGCGCATCACTGGATGACAGCATTGTCTACAATACGGTGATGGGGAAGTACGTCCTGATCGGCAACAGCGCCGACTGGTTCACCGACCATGAAGTCTGGGGATGGTATTACTCCTTCTCTGATGACCTGATTCACTGGTCGCATCGCAAGCTGCTTCTCGAAGTACCACTTCCCTGGACGGTAGATAACCCCGGCAGCGACCTTTCTTATCTCTATCCCTCGCTGATTGACTCGGACAGCGACTCGCGCAACTTTTCGACAACGGATCAGACCCTCTACCTCTATGTGACTCGCCACAATCACGGGCCGGGAAGCCTGGATCGGGATTTAATCCGGTATCCGGTGCAGTTCTTTGGATCGGAGGGCGAGTATCTTCGTTCCCAGCCATAATGGACGCTTATCTTCCCGCTTGTGAGAACCATCAAAACTGCCCGGCCATTGTGGTCGGGCAGTTCGTGTCTCTGGAGGGGTTGAACATCGCCAAACGTGGGATGACCTCAACAGGGAAAATACGACCATTCAGCGAAGAGGCGATTCACCCAACCACCTGATCGATGCCAGTGACCCGGTACACGTTCACTAGTTCTTCTATCCCCCTCAGTTCAACCTCTATAGGTTCAACTTCGCAGTGATGCTGGTCGAGCGTGTCGACCACCCCAGCAGACGTGTAGACCGCTTCGGTAAGATAAATCTCGTTTCCCCCTGCGCTGCCTTGCACCCGTGAAGCAATATTGACCGTCTGACCGAAATAATCAATGCGCTCGTTCAAAGTGACCGATATGGCTGCGCCTCTGTGAATACCAATTTTCAGGATCAGTGCTCCGCGTTGTGAAGTTTGGTTCAATCGCTCAAGCTCCGTTAGCATTTCCAGCCCTGCGCTAACAGCTTCTTTCGGCTGGGTAAACGTCGCCATGATCGCATCGCCGATGGTTTTTACAACGGCCCCGTGCTGGTTCAAGATTGCCTGATTCAAAACGCCATAGTGCTCTCGCACCAGCGCAAACGCATTCAGGTCACCAATCTGGTTGTAGAGTTGTGTGGAGCCTTTCAGATCGGTGAACAGAATGGTCACGTCCTTGACACTGAAGCCGTCCGATTCTCGAAAGACTTCAGAACGGAACAGATCGTGAAATGTTTGGCAGGCAAACAGTCGCTTGGCAGTCAGGCGCGGGGAAAACTGGCAATCAGGATACCCTTCAATTGCCTGAAAGGAAGCCGCAATTACCAGAAGCGCTGCTTCAAACCTGGCTGATTGCTCAAATTCCAGCACAACTTTGCCCGGGCGCAGCGCATAAAATGCCCCTGTAAACAGTCTGTGACCAACATAGATTTCGCCCGGCTGAATTTCAGGCAGAGACAACTCAAATCCATGATCAGTATATTGGATGCTGGCTGTTTGAACCTCCGTTGCAGGTTCGCCATTGACAATAAATGCAAATCCCTTCATATGAAACAGGTCACTGCAATCAAGCAGCCCGGGTTCAATCTCTGCTTCGACTGTAATTCTTTCGCCCGGTGAGAACGTCGAAAAATGTTTTTCGAACGCCTCCCGAAAATCTGCCAGGGTCTGGGTCCCGTCATGTCCAAATCGTGCATCAGGCTCAAATCGATACTTGAAATAATACTCGTCCAAGGATAAGGATTCGGGGTGGTGAAACCGAAGAGAGCGAATCGAGGGCGAAAGTGTGAACGTGATCTGAACGAAGTCATCCAATGTTGCGCGGTCGGTGCGGGTGCAAACAGCGCAGCTGCTTTGCGACTGCAGCCCATGCAGATTTCGAAAGCTCTGGGTGATCAGCCCACAGCAGGGGCAGAGGACGTTCCAATCCATATAGAACAGCCCGGCTTTGACACTGTGCAAGAACAAATCAATGGCCTCGTGTTCATCGACACTTTTCTCCAGCGCCCATCGAATCGGGTTGACACGAAACAGGTCTTCATCATTGGCTGTGCGGATGGTGCTTTCCAGTTTGGACATCACTCTGGGGCTCCAATTGCGCACGCCCTCAACCTTTGCCAGACCTGCGTCAAGCTGATCTTCGCTGATCTTGAATTCCAATTCTGCCTCCCACGGCCCGTGAGAATCAAACATACGCAGGGCGATTGTAGTAGTGGTGCCGTCTTGCACTCTGGCAGATTGTCCACCATTGGTATGCTGTCCGCAAATCGGGCCGCCATGCGGCCTTAGTGGTCGAAATTGCAGCGTTAGACTTGGCCTGATTGGGCAGAGCGCGTTCTTCGTCACCGATCTCGATCAGTTTGTGGAGTTCTTCCACGATGCCGATGGCTGCCTGATGGCGGAGAAGCCGCTGACGTGACTGAGAAGGTTGCAGGAGTATCCATACTCCGTGATACAATGGCCCTAATTTCATTGGGGTCTTTTTGCGGGAGGAGGCTGGAGTCATGAGTCAAACTGTCACACGATTTCGCCAGGTTGTTGATTGGAGCGCTGCTATCTGGGCGGGCATCATCAGCGGCCTGCTGTTTCTGGTCGCCAATGTTGTCTTGAGCGCCATTCAGTTGGGCAGTCCGTGGATCATTTTCCGGGTGCTGGCCTCGGTGGTGATGGGCAGCAGCGTGCTGCCGCCGCCGACCACGTTCGATGCGGTGATCCTCATCGTTGGACTGGGAACGCACCTGGTTCTCTCTGTGATCTTCGCCGGTATCCTTGCCGTGATCATCCATCGCTGGGGGCTGCTGGTCGGTATTGTGGGTGGAGCGATCTTCGGCCTCGCGCTATACGCGATCAACTTCTACACGTTCTCGTATTTCTTCCCGTGGTTCTTCGCATTCAAAAGCTGGATGATGCTGGTCAGCCATCTGATCTTTGGGGCTGCCGCCGGGGGCGTGTACGAAGCCCTTGAAGTAGAAGAATTCGTTCCTGTCGAGTGATCTTTGGCTTCTTGCCATTGACCTGTGCCCAAAACCAGACGAACGGAGAGTGCTATGCGTGAGTCTTCTTCCCTAAACTCATCACCCATCACTCAAAACTCATCACTATCTTTGAAGGAATTCTCATGGGCTATCAAGGAAGACCAAAGTTCAATCAGGTGGTGCAAACGCGCGCCATGCCGCTTTCCTCCCGCCCCACCGGGCGATCACGCGGTGGACGTTTCCTCGTCGCTCTTGTACTCGCGGCCTTTGCCATCATCTCCTACATGGGGTCGCGCGTGTACAACCCGATCACGGGGGAAGATCAGTATATCAACATCACGCCGGAGCAAGAAATTGCGATAGGACTTCAGGCTGTACCGGAGATGGAGCAGCAGTTCGGCGGGCCGGAGCCAGATCAGCAAGCGCAGGCTCTGATTGACGCGGTAGGGCAACGTCTGGTAGCAAACAGTATAGCGTCACAGTCGGGCTACCCATTTGAATTTACCCTGCTGGCGGATCAACAGACGATCAATGCTTTCGCCCTGCCCGGCGGGCAAATCTTCATCACGGATGCGCTGCTGGTGCGGCTGGAGACAGAAGGTCAGTTAGCCGGGGTGCTGGGTCACGAAATCGTGCATGTGATCGCCCGGCACGGCGCGCAGCAAATGGCGCAGCAGCAGCTCAGTGACGGCCTCACGGGGGCGCTGGTGATGGCGACGTACGACCCCAATGATCCACGCACCCAGAATACGGCTCAGGTTGCGATGATGATCTCGCAGTTGGTAGCGCTCCGGTATGGGCGCGGAGACGAGCTTCAAGCAGATGAACTGGGCGTTACCATCATGAGTCAGGCAGGCTACGATCCGCGCGCGATGATCGGCGTGCAGGAGGTTCTCATCGCCGCCAGCCAGGGACAAGCCTCGCAGCCAGAGATTCTGAGCACGCATCCTGATCCAGGGAACCGCATCGAGCATATTCAGGCAGCAATCGATGCTCTCTATCCGAATGGCGTACCGGATGGTCTCACCCCATAGAGAGTACTCGATTCAATTGTTTTGTCAGCGAAAACGGGTATGGGGGCATAGCGACGCTATGCCCTTACCCTGCAAGGAATCAGGGGCTACTTACGCAGATTCGAGATTCTTGAGGGCCTCATCAGCGGTGGAGTAGAGGTTGAAGAGTTCGTTGAACCCTGCCAGCGAAAGCACTTCCGACACCCGATCGGTAGCTGAAGCAAGATACATATTGCCACCCCCACGCCGCAGCATCTTCCCCTTGACCAGCAGCAGTGCCATCCCTGCCGACGAGATGAATCCGACATCTGCCAGGTCAATCAGCACTTTGCTGGTGCGGTCGCTGATCGCAGAGGTTAGAGGCTCATCCACCATCTGAGTCCCCAGCGAGTCGAGATCGCCCTTGATCTGAATCCATTTGATGCCGCTGTCTCGCTCGACGACGGAGACCGTCGTGGGTTCGTTCATGGGAACCATACCTCTCTATGATGCGATCAGGGTAACGACCCAGTGTGCTCCCCATTATGCCCGATTTCTCCCCTAAAGCACAGAGCAAGTTATGAATTCGCGGTTTGTCTTTCGTTGTGTCAGCAGTAGAATACCCAT
>JAHEME010000005.1 GCA_024643825.1 Chloroflexota bacterium
CAGCCTGTTCAAAGATACGACGTTGGTGAGTATCATCACCCTGCTTGACCTCCTGGGCATCACGGAAGCGGCTCTTGCTCAGAATCCAGAGTTTCAGCAGCACAAAGTAGAGGCGTTTATCTTCATTGGAGCTATCTACTTTGTCGTTAGCTATGTGATTTCATCCAGCGCCCGGCGTATTGAAAGTGCCACTGGTGGGATGGGTGGGACACGCCAGTTATGACTCGTGACGAAAACCGGAGTTTTACAATGACTGATCAACAGGACATGGCCGGAGCCACACCACAGATCGCATCAGAGGATGACATCATCGTCTGCGACAATGTCTCCAAATGGTTTGGAGATTTTCAGGTGCTCAAGCATATCAACACGCGCATCAAACGTCAGGAGGTGGTGGTCATCATCGGGCCTTCCGGCTCCGGCAAATCGACGTTTATTCGCACCATCAACCGCCTCGAAGAGCATCAGCGGGGCCAGATCATCGTCGATGGCATCGAGCTATCGCATGACATCCGCAATATCGCCACCATTCGCCAGGAGATTGGGATGGTGTTCCAGCAGTTCAATCTGTTCCCGCACCTTACCGTGTTGCAGAATATCACCCTTGCCCCACTGTGGGTGCGCCGCTGGACGAAAGATCGCGCCGAAGCCAAAGCGCAGGAATTGCTGGAACGTGTCGGCATCCCGGAGCAAGCGGATAAATATCCGGGGCAGCTTTCTGGCGGGCAACAGCAGCGTGTAGCCATCGCTCGCGCCCTGGCGATGGAGCCGCGCATCATGCTCTTTGATGAGCCAACGTCCGCGCTTGACCCGGAGATGATCAAAGAAGTGCTGGATGTGATGAAGGAACTCGCGCTTTCTGGGATGACGATGCTGGTTGTCACCCATGAAATGGGCTTCGCGCGAGAAGTCGCTGACCGGGTGATGTTCTTCGACTACGGCCAAATTGTCGAAGAAGGAACCCCGGAGCACTTTTTCACCAACCCGGAGCATGATCGAACAAAGCTCTTCCTGTCGCAGATTCTCTGACGTTCTGTGCCACGTTAACCTCGATTCCCGTGTCACAAAAGTCGGGCCGCGAGCACCTGCTCGCGGCCCAAACGATTCCCCCAAAAGTGGGGTATCTTGCCTCACGGGTAGTTTGATGCGCTACAATCTTCCCTTTATCGTGGCGGCTGATTCTCAACCGCCTTAACCACGGATAATAAATTTCATGGCAGGATCGGTTTCTCATAAACTAAAAAACTCGCTCGAAGGCGCACTGGCAGGAGGGGGCGATCCTGCAACTTCGCCTCTTTACGTTTTCGGCCCATTTCTTCAACTGATTGTCGTGGCTGGCATAGCGCAAATCACATTTGGTGCTTCGGTCTGGCTGGTAGTGTTGACGATTGCGGCAGTTTCGGCGATGTATCGATTAGTGATGCGCTGGGTGGTAGATGGCACGGGTGGCAGCGGCCTCAGCGAGGAAGAATTTGGTGGCTGGGCCGTTAAGATCAATGCGGCAATCACGTTCGTTGAATATACATTGACCTTTCTGGTGAGTATGGCGGCGATGGTCACGTTTATCGCCGACCGTTTCCCTCTCTTGAACGAAGCCGTGCTAGGAATCCAGTATCGAACTTTCCTCGCAATTGCGTTAAGTGTCATGGTTGGGTGGCTGGTCAATCGTGGCCCCAAGATGGCCGCCCGCGTGTTTGGCCCGGCAACTGCGGGAGTGCTGCTCCTGCTTTGGGCCATGGTCATCGCTACGATTTTGCGGCACGGAATCCAGCTACCAGCACTCGACTTACGGGCATTTCATCCAGAGTATCTGGCCTTCACCGTTGGCGGCTATGTACGCATCCTCGCAGTGATGACGGGCATTGAGGTGTTCGCGAATCTGGTGGCCGCCTACGAAGGAGAACCTTCCGAGAAGAGTCGAAAAGCCTTCAACAGCCTGCTCATCATCATGGGCACGGTGCTGGCTACGATGCTGATCGTCGGCCCCATCATTTTCGAGCTATCAGACCCTACCAACGAACATGTATCTGTGTTCACTCAGACAATGGATCAGTTGCTCCCGCAGCCTCTCCCCTATGTGGGCACACTGGTCGGGATCGCTGTGCTGATGTCCGCTTCTGCCGCCAGCGCGCAGGGATTGCAGAACCTCGCATTGGGGCTTAACGAGCGCAATTATCTTCCCATAGCAATCGGGCAGCGAAACGAGTTTGAAGTCGCCGACAAGCCAGTCTGGGCAGAAGTCGCGATTGTCAGTGTGGCTTTCCTGCTATTTGGGACTCATGAAGGAACCTATTTAGCAATCTATGCTGCGGGCGTGTTTATTCTGTTGAGCATGACAGGCTGGGCCGTTGTCAAGCGCTTGGTCAGAAGTCTGCGGGCGGAGTTCTCCTTTGGTTCGGCTGCATTGATTAGTGGCATGGCGCTGGCAGCAGTCCTTACTACCGGAGCGACGATCATTATCTTTTATGAGCGTTTTCTGGAGGGAGCGTGGATGTATTTTATTTTCATCCCGCTGCTTTATGCCATGTTCACGTATTTTCGCAGCCAGCTTGGGGACCCTTCTCCTATAATGGAGCGTTTGGGGTTGTTGGATTCCAGTCAGTTGGGTGGATTTGGTTTCGGTCAGTTTGCGACGGTCCCAACAGGCGGGCAGTCTCCAGCAGAGGTTGAACTGACCTGGCAGCCAGAGCCTAAGGCAGAGAGCACCTGGCGCACTGACAGGGTATCGATCAGCAAGCTGGTGGTGCTGTTGGACGGCTCACCGCTGGCGGCGCAGGCAATACCGGCGGCAATGGCACTCAGTGAATCGACCGGGGCGCGGATCCTGCTGCTGTCAGCGATCAAGGATCATACGCAGACATTGCAAGAGGAATATGAGACGATCTACAGGGAGCGCCAGGAATATTTGAGTACGCAGGTCGCCGATCTCAAATCGAAGGGAGTTGAGGCTGAATACGCCATCCGTACCGGGTTTATCGCAGACGCCACGCAGCAGGAAATCCAGGCGAATGGCATTGACCTGGTGGTTACCAGCACAAGCGGAAAATCGGGGACGCAGCACTGGGCGACTGGTGGTATGTCGCGGAAGCTCGCATCAAAGATCCACACGCCAATCTTGCTGATCCAGGCCAGCGAGGGTGGGGCTGACCTCAGTCCTCTATTGATAAAACGCATCGTGGTTGCGCTGGATGGCTCGATTGTTTCAGAGGGGGTTCTTCCCTACGCACGGCTGCTTGCACAGACATTTGATGCCGAGCTAATCCTCACCGCTGTCCCTGCTGTCCCGGAGAGGAGCAAGTACCGTGCCCCTGACAAGTTCATTGAGGATTTGCAAATCAAAGCACAGATAAATATGAGTCGGTTTCTGGAAGCAGTTGCCAGTTCCTTGGAAGAAGAGGGAATTCGGACACGCACGATTGTCACTGGCTCCCTGCCCGCCCGGACGATTGTCTCGGTTACAGAGCAAGAAGGGGCTGATCTGATCATGTTGACATCACGAGGCCGAGGCCACCTGGAGCTTTTGATCGGGACAGTAGCCGGGCGCGTCGTGGAGAGCACGGATAGGCCCGTGTTCATGATGCCGATTCCGGAAGTCCATTCCGAGTAGAGTTCACGCCACCATAGATAATCTGCGAGGCTCTCATAAACACACTGCGACTCCATGTGGAGTCGCAGTCAAATTCTTTACGGGAGTGCCCTATAGTGAGGGATTATCGAACAGGAAACTCGGATTTGCGAAACTTGTATCCGTAAACAATCATGCCATCGTCGCCATCGGTACGCAGTTTTCGCGTCACCATTTCCACAGGCATCCCAATTTCAGGGTCGCCATCCATGTCGGTGAGTTGTGCGGTCAGCATTGGCCCTTCATCTAGCTTAATCAGAGCTACATGGTAAGGGGCCTGTTCCTCGTACCCTTCCGGGGCATCAAACACGGTTGTATAGCTGTACACCGTACCATTGCCGGAGAAGGTATAGACTTCCTGTGCTGGCTCGGCACAATCCGGGCAAACATCCCTGGGCGGGAAGATGCTCGCGCCGCAGTGCTCGCACTGTTCCCCTTGAAGCTGATACCGTTGCCCATTAAGACGCCAGTGTTGCGAAACTTCCATATCTGAGATTGCCCCCGCTTACCGTTGAGCGATGTAGAGTGCTTCCATCTCCGGCTGAACGACAGCCGAGTGCTGGAAGGATTCGCTGGAAGCATCTTTGTGGCTGCACGCTTCGCAGGTCAACCGAGGTCCGAATGAAGACCTTCCGCAGCAGGTGCATACACTTCCCTGCAAACCATATCGCTGATGATTTAGCCGCCAATGACGAGCAATTTCCATGACCCAAAGTCCAATCTGTTTAAGAGATACCAATCAAACTGCCTATAGTATGCCTGTACAATACTCTCAGAACCTACAGCAACACTGTCAAAAGCTCTCAACTGCAAGGCACTAATGGGTCACTTCAAGAATATGTGCAATCGCCGTCCCTCCCAGACCGCCTAGATTCTGTGCCATGCCCAGTCGAGCATCGGCAATCTGGTTGTCGCCTGCTTTACCACGAAGTTGTAATGCAACCTCGACAATCTGATATAGGCCCGTAGCTCCGCCCGCATGACCTCGTGCCTTCAACCCGCCAAATGTTGAAACTGGTAGTCTCCCCTCCCGGCGGATGGCGTTGTCAACTGCCAGATTGGTTCCCTCACCCGGCGACGCGAACCCCGCTGCTTCCAGGGAAAGGGCGGCCAGGATCGTAAAGGCATCGTGCAGTTCAAAGAGATCGATGTCTTCCACACTGACGTTAGCCTGATCCAGTGCTTTTTGTGCTGATATTGAAGCGGCTTGCAGATGCAGAGTCTTAGCACGGTCGTGTATAGAGAGGGCATCCGTAGCCGCAGCAGAGGCAGCGATCCGCACGGGGGTGGGCACGAGGTCGGCGGCGAGATCAGTTGTCGTCACGATCACAGCAGCAGCCCCGTCGCCTTCCGGGGCCGCATCGAAGAGGCTGATCGGTGGGGCGACGACCGGGGCAGCGACGAATCCTTCTGCCTTCAGTCGATTGCGGTACATCGCATGCGGGTTCAAGGCTCCATTGGCATGGGCATTGACGCTGAATCCTGCAAAATTGGCGAGGTCAACACCATATTCGTGCATGTATCGCTGCATTAACAGGGCCGCGATAGTTACAGGAGTTGCCCCGTGCGCACCCTCGTAGTCTGCGTCTAGCGTAGAGGCCATCGCTGCAGCGCGCTCACTGCCCACCACATCGGTGAACTTTTCAACACCAACAGCGATAGCCGTGTCTACAGTTCCACTGGCTACCGCCAGATATGCCTGACGCAATGCGGCGGCTCCAGAAGCATCAGCAGCCTCAACCCGGATAGCTTCTACACCGCGCATCCCGGCAAAGTCTGCCACGAGAGGCCCCAGGTGAAGTTGGCGCGAAAGCTGTCCCCCCAGCATGTTGCCAATATACATAGATTCGATAACCGGGCGACCTGCATCTTCCATCGCAGCCTGGATTGCATGAAATGCCAGGTGGCGGAGCGAGGTTTCCCAGTGCTCACCAACATCTGTTTGACCGATGCCAACGATACTCACATCTCGCATTAGGTTGCCCTCTTATTTAGTTTGCAGCTTACCGCGAAACCGCGAATAGACCGCATAATCAATCTCGCTCCGGCGGGAAATATAATCCTCTGTCTTTGGGGCGCGGTTCTGGCGATCCACGATCTGATCCGTCACCCGCATGACGATAGCATCGGAACCTGCGCCTGAACCGTAGGAGATCATAAAGATTCGGTCTCCCGGTTTTGCAATGTCCAAGACGGCGCTTAACCCCAGCAAAGATGAACCTGCGTATACGTTGCCGACTCTCCCAGCGAGTAGGCCCACCTTTATTTGCTCATCTTGAAACCCCAGCATCTTAGCAGCGCGAGAAGGAAACTTCACATTCGGCTGGTGGAAGACGGCATGTTGAAAATCGGAGGGTTCTGCCCCAAGCTCTTCTAACATTCTTTCGGCAGCGGAAACGACATGGCGGAAGTAGGCGGGTTCTCCCGTGAAGCGGTCGCCATGCGAGGGATACGTCTCATGGGCACGCCGCCAGAAGTCGGGGGTATCCGTCACAAAAGAGTAGGTTGCCTCGAAAATCGCCAGACTCTGTTCCCCAGGGCCAATCAGATAGGCAGCGCCCCCGGCGGCAGCGGTGTATTCCAGAGCATCACCGGGGCGACCCTGTGCTGTGTCCATTCCAATGCTCAGAGCGAAATTCGCCATGCCGCTGCCTACAAAACCAATGGCGGCCTGCATGGCTTCGCTGCCCGCTTTGCACGCAAACTCCCAGTCCGCCGCCAGTGTATGCGGGGCGGCCCCAATCGCTTCGGCTACGATGGTAGAGGTCGGCTTCACTGCATACGGATGTGACTCACTGCCGACCCATACCGCGCGAATCTTGGTGGGATCAATCTGGGCGCGTGCGAGCGCATTGCGTGCAGCTTCAATGGACATGGTAACTACATCTTCGTCAAGACCAGGCACAGATTTCTCTTGAATCGGCGTGCCCCCCTGCCCTCCCGTCCAAACCCGTGACACTTCTTCCGCAGGCAGGCGGTAGCGAGGAAGGTAGGCTCCATAGCCCACAATCCCGACATCCCGCAGGGGCCTCTGCAAAAGACTATCTTCCTGTTTGGGCTGGCTTCCGTTGTTCATCAAACCGTCTCCTTGTTCGGGTATACATCAGTTGTTGTTCATCAACTCTTCCGCACGAGAGGGGGTAATCTTTCCTTCGCGCAGCATTTGTTCAGCAAGACGATCTATAGCAGGACCGGTGGCCCCTGCGGATAAGGCAATCTGACGGGCATGGAGGGCCATGTGCCCTGCCTGGATGCCCTCAGTCGCCAGTGCACGCAGTGCTGCGAGATTTTGAGCGAGGCCAACGGCAGTGATGATTTCAGCCAGTTCGCCTGCGCTGCTTACGCCAAGAATCTTTAGCGCGGTTTGTGCCGCCGGATGTGCTCTAGTTGTGCCGCCTACGATGCCTACTGCCATTGGCAACTCTAACTTCCCGGTGAGATTGCCTGCTTCGTCCGTTCCCCATTCACTCAAAGAAGTGTACCGACCATCCCGTACCGCATAAGCATGTGCGCCTGCTTCGATGGCACGCCAATCATTTCCGGTTGCGATGACCACCGGATCGATTCCGTTCATAACCCCCTTGTTATGGGTTGCTGCGCGGTACGGATCAACAACTGCAAATGCCCACGCTTCTATGATCCGTTTGACTACCACGTCGCCTGGATATTCTCCAAATGTCAGAGCCGTTGAGGGAATCGTGCATTCGGCAGTTGCCAGCCGCTTATCGGTCAGATTGGAAAGAATGCGCAGCGCTACTCGCCCGCCAGTGATGCGCTCAATAGGCTCTGCCAGGGCTTCGCAGGCCGTGTTGACCAGATTGGCCCCCATTGCATCGCGGCAGTCTATCACCAGATGAACGACGAGCATCGGGCCAGCCGGAGATTCGGCGAAGCATCGCACCTCAATATCACGCGGGCCGCCTCCCCGTGCGATCAGGCGTTGGATCTGCTGTCCCACCGCAGCGAGAAGTTCTTTCCGATGGACGATTATCGCGTGCTCGGCTGCATCAAGATCATCAAGATCAAGCACCTGAATTTGGCCGATCATCTCTGGCGCAGTGCTGCTGGTGCGGAAGCCACCACCTTCCCGCGCCAGTTTCGCCATGAAACTGGCCCCCGCCACGACCGAAGGCTCCTCGATCACCATTGGGATCAAAACATCGCGTCCATTGATCAGGAAATTGGTAGCGATACCCAGCGGCAAGCTATAGATACCTATCGCATTTTCAATGAGTTTGTCTGCACGTTGAAGATCAAGCCCCCCGCCGCGCAGCGTCTTGCGATCCTGCGCAGAAAGTTCCGCCGATTGCGCGATAGCATCAATGCGCTCGAAAACAGTCAATTTATGGAGGCCCGGCAAGCGAGAGGTCTGAGACACGTGCAATTTATCCTGCGTACAAAAGCCCACGAAATCACGTGGGCCACTGATCTACTTCAGATACTAACGGGATTTTCTACCAAAACCTATCAAACCAGCGCTGATTGAAACTCGATTAGATTCAGAGACAATCAAACCTCTTGAACTCGCACGGCTTGGGCTGATTTTGTCACACGATTTCTGAACGGAAATGGTCACAAAATGTCTGTTACAAAATGGCGATACCCATAAATCAAAAGCCCCACACTCCTGAAAGTGCAGGGCTTACTGCCTTCAAGAGAATCTCTTGGAGAGCGTCTTCATAAGCCAGGTGATTTCTGAATCGAGAATCTGGATACTTCGTCTAAGAATCAGTTACTACCGCAGCAAACGTGTCGATTGACCAATCACCACGAATGCGCAGTCGCTCCAACTCATACGGCTGTGCTTTGGTTTGATGCGTACCATTCTTGGTTGTAACTGCTCCCCAGTAGCCTTCTTCCTGGGCTACAGAGATGGTCAGGTTATCATATTTCCCTGATGGGTATGCCAAGAATCTAGGTTCATAGCCAAGATTGGCCTGGATGGTTTGGGCTGGCCCCCGCAGATGATAGGTTAGCCAACTCTCATCACGATTTACCATCTCAAGATGTTCGCGCCCATGAACTTCGATGCTAAGACCAGCTTCGCTCATTTCCTTCAGCATAGGCCAGGTCATATAGCCAGGTTCGCTGCGATCCGTAACATCTGTGAGAATGAAGAACGTCCCTGTAAACCCCAGTTCTTTTAAGATGGGGAAGGCATTGTCATAATTGTCCTGATAGCCATCGTCAAAGGTCAGAATAATGGGTTTATCTGGTAAATGCGGCCATCCGATATTCAGAGCATAGATCAGGTCGTAAAGACTGATCGTCTCATATCCATTCGCCTGGAGCCATTCCATTTGCTGTCGAAAATTCTCCGGCATCACGGATAGATCGTTTCGATAGATATCGGCATCTGCCGGAGGAACGCTGATGTAGTGATACATCAGAATCGGGATATAGAAATCGCGATCACGGCTATCTGGGGTAGGAAGCGGCGTGGGCGTGTTTGTTGGGGTCTCGGTGGGAGTAACCGTTGGTGTGAACGTAATTGTTGAAGTTATTGTACTGGTAGCTGTATCCGAAATTGTTGGCGATGCTGTTGCCGTAAGAGTCGGGGACGGGGTTAGTGTTTCGGTAGGAGTAGCCGTAAATAGGGCGGCAATCAGGTAAGGACGCTGGTCAATAGAACTTGCTGGGGAGAAGGCTACAAGCCCAAAAGAGGCACAGGTCAATAGTGTGCCAAGCACCACTCCCCACACAAGTATCCGCAGACCGCGTGGCATTCGTTTACGCGGAGCCGCTTTGCTTTGCTTCGTACCTGTCTCCACTGGCTGAGTCTTGCCCTCGGAATCGAGAAGGTCAACCTCAGCGGATTGGGGCGACACGTTTGATGTAGACCGAACAGATCGCTTCTTTGTCATAGCGAGCGGAGCATACCTTAAGCGAATCATGGTGTCAATCTAGAGTCGAGAGTACTGTACAACACCGCTAAGGTAGGCTATCATCCTGCTCGGTATGGAATGGAGGGGGCCTTGATCTTCAAGAAGCAAACGGCGATTCTGCCAATCTTTTTTTCGCTCTGTATATATCTGTATGGGTGCAGCGCACGCCCCTCAGGGACGCTCCCAACGGCCACGCTGATCCCGACCCAACCAATCCCGACGAATACGCCCACGCCCTTGCCACCTTCTACAGTAACGCCCTATCCAACCATCACGCCCCAGGGCGATGTCTCGCCACCAGATGAATCTGTTGCTCCTAACGATGGCGAAGGTGTGCAGCCTACCAGCGAAGGTGCTGGTTCGGGTCAGTCAGAGACACCTGTGCCAACGGTGACGACTGCGCCTGTAGTCAGGCAGGGTAATGTACCTGCCGGCTTGAATCTAGGCTCGGTGATATTCACCGCAGATTTTACACAGGGCTGGCCCTCTGTTGATGATCCCACCGCAAAGATATCGATTGTCAATGGGCAATATGCGTTTGCTATCGGGCCGTTTGATGGTCGTTTCTTCAACACCTCTACAGTGGATCAGGGCGATCTATATGCTCAGGTAGATGCCCAGATTCTTGAGTGTAGTGAGGGAGGAGTCTACGGGCTTCTTTTTCGTCAGAGCGACGCAGGAAACTACTATGCCTTTCTGCTATTCTGTAATAACACCTATTCTGTGATCTCGCGGGTAAATGGGTCTCTAAGATCAAGCCCCATTGTGACAGGGGATCTATCGGGCGCTGATGCGTCTGGCAATCATTCACTAGGCGTACTGGCTCAAGGTGATAATCTGACCTTCTATTTAGATGGGCAGCAGCTTGCCACCGCCTCCGATCAGCGCCATACCAGCGGAGATGTAGCCTTATATGCAGCCAGCCAATCTTCAAACGTGATGCAGGTAGCCTTTGATAACCTAAAGATATGGTCGCTTCCTTAGTGTGAGATACAAACAAACGATCTGGGTGATTCACCGGATCATTCTCCTTGTTGGGATCGCCGCCCTTGTAGTGATGATTGTTCGGATAGTAGCGGGTAGCAGTCAGATGCCTGTCTCGCTTCCCGCAAGCTCGGCGGATGCTTCTCCTGCAATCGTTACATCTTCGCTATATGCCCCAACTAACGCTGAATTTCGTGACCTTACACCAGGTTTATTGCAGGAAGATTCCTCGATAGTCGAAACTCCGGCTGACCCGTGGGCCAATGCTATCCTGGATCAGATTGTGACTGTTTATGCCGATCAACTGGCTGGCAATGTCATTGGATTGCCTCCGGCACAAAGCGCATACGAAGGAGCACTCTCTATTGCGGCAGGCGATCTTCTCGTGGGTGGGCAACGACTCAGGGCCAATTCATTGGCGACGTTGCATCTCGCGCTAATCGATCCTCTGGATGCAGAGCACTCAATACCAATTGGAAGAATAACAGTAGAGCGTGGTGTCTTGATCCTTAAATCTTCTGAGACACTGACCACGAAAGAATCACAAGAATGGCGTCTGAGCGACGCAGCCTCTGTCCTCGCTATCCAGTCCTTGCTGACTCAAGCACGTCTTCGTGATATTCACCTGGAGGCGAGCTTTACCTCTGGGATAGTGGGGGATGCTCAACTTACTATTTACTATGCTTCATATGCCGATGCCCCTCAGATTTCCTCTCCTGTAGGGGTTACACAACCAGCAATGGATATATCGCCCTCGCCTACCCGAACCCCGGATATCGTTCTGGGACGAATCATTGCAGCCAGAATCAATCCAGTGATCGATTATCTTCAGGAACTTCCATCTACGATTACAATGGCTTATCTGGATCATTATGCGCGGTCGGGTCTCCTGACTGCTACGGAGACGGATATTCAGGTTTCTGGTCGATCCATTCCCATCGACGACGCACTTAATCTGACCGTGTACGGCATTGATACTGCAAACGCTGACGGGATTGTCCGTTTATTCGCGGCCTTTTATACAGAAGATGCGACGACGCAATTTCCACAGGAACAGGTCTATTTTCAAGGTCATCGGATGCGAGAGATTCTGTACTGGATGGTAATCCATGCCGTCGAGCGAGGTGGGCAGTTGATTGTTGGATACGATGAGTTAGGGCAGATTCAGGCAGTCACGATCATTGGCTTCAAAGAATTTGTAGAACCATAGTCGCCTGGCAGAATGGAAAAGTCAGGGAAATCCCTACGACAAGCGGACCAACTTTGTAGTAAAATAGTCCCTGGGAAACCACATGTTAGCGCTCACTCATTAGATAAGGAAGATCACAGGCATGGAATCGCAACCCTATGAAACCTACCATGTTGATGTTGCTGGTGTCTCTCGTGATTTGCGCTTATTTGCCGTAGCACCAGGGATTCGGATTGCAATTGTCAACATCCTGGGAGACACCGAACTGGTGGATGCTTGCGCTCGTGAATTGGGACGTACCCTCGTGGGAACGGAAGCGGATGTAATTGTGACTGCGGAAGCAAAAAGTATTCCTCTTGCCTATGCTCTCGGTCGCGAACTTGGAATGCCGTGGGTGGTGCTCCGCAAGAGCTACAAACCTTACATGGGTGAGGCACTGCAAGCGGAGACGCTTTCCATAACAACAGGGGAAACGCAAACCCTGTACCTGGATGAAAAAGATCGGCATTTTATTAGTGGGAAAAGGGTGATAGTTGTTGATGATGTGATTTCCACGGGGAGTACCCTTCAGGGAATGCAGCTTGTGATCAACAAAGCGGAGGGTGATATTGTTGTCATAGCCGCTATCTTTACAGAGGGTGATCGAGCCAAGTGGCAGGATATCATTGCCCTCGGACACCTTCCAGTATTTACCGACGAGCAAGAAGGATAGTTGACGCTCAGAATTTGGTGGCAGTTTCAACGCCGATAGACTATAGTGTGAGAATTAATTTCCAGATGAGGTAAGCAGGTGGCCCGTATTCTTGTAGTCGATGATGAGCCAGATGTTCGTGAGCTCTTCAACATCACATTGAAAATGGCTGGACACACAACTGAAACAGCCAAAGATGGCATGGAGGCGCTAGACTTCCTGAACGGGGATCTGCCTGATCTGATCCTTCTTGACTTGATGATGCCTCGTCTCGACGGTTTTGGTTTCTTGACCCATATTCGGGAAAAGCTAGAAGACAAGCCTGTGCGCGTGCTTGTTGCCACCGCAAAAGTGCTGGAAGATGCGGATAATGAGCGTCTGGCGAGTTGGCCGGTGGTAGGAGTGCTTAATAAGGGCGAGCTTGATATCAGCGCAATGGTGATTGTGATTAGCACAGCCCTTACGAAAGAGCCAGTAAAGTCAATAGCGGAGGAGCCAGGTGTCACAGAGGTATTAAAGGATTCAGAACCCGCCCCTTCCTCCTCGGCTCCTCAGTCAAGTGGTATCAATACAGGGAAGTCCCCCTCAATTGCGGGGGATCCCTTCAGCTTCCGCTCGTCAGATCCCCCAATACAACCGACCGAAGGAGACGGAGGGACGCCCAAGTAAAGTTGTGCTTTGTGGGCTGGTCAATAATCAGCCGATACCTGTATCACAAGAATACCTCCTCAGGGTGTTTTTGATTTCTAGCAAACCGATCAAAAGCGGTTTGTCCGTGCAGCGATCAGCGCAACTACAAGGAGAACAAGCGCCCCACCTGCGTCAAGTCCGGTAATCGGTAACAGTGAGGCACCAGAGGGGCCAGTAGGCTCATACGCCAGCCAGACGATGATCTTTACAATCAACAGCAGGATGGCAACAAGAATTGATGTCACCAGCATATCGTCGATGATACGATCCCCTACTGTTCGCAGCATCCATGATCCTTGCCAGACGGTTAACCCCCAAGCTATCGCCCAGAACAGCCATCGATAAATCTGATTACCAGAGATATTCCGGGTATCCAATGGGCCAGCCCCATCAATGAGCGCGCCCGCTACAGGAATTATTAGCCCGATTACGGCTGTGATACCAACGATAATAGCAGTAGCTTGCATGATTGCGCGCCAATCAAAACGTGATTGATCAGACATAAATTAGCTGCCTTTCGTGTCTAGGGTTGGCTCAAATTCGCTCGAACATTTTCAATCGTTAGTCCCCCGAGATCAGGCTGGCGAGCATTTAGTAGTAATAAGTAGCTATTGAGCTGGGAGCGATGGGTTATCTCATGCTCAATCATAGCCATTAAGAACCGCCATGCCGTAGTCGGGATATTGCCATCCGGCCTGCGCCGCTTTTGCTGCAAAACGGAATTCGATAAGGGTCGTAGAAGTTCCAAGGCCAATTCTGTTGTCTCCTGAAAGTATTTTACGGCAGCTTCCCAGTCGGAATCATCAGTTTCAAAGTCGTCAACAGCCCAATAATCGCGTGCAGCAGCTGTTGCGTACATCAAATGCCCGGCTGCGATGCGCCGGATAATGCCAATCGGAGATGGTTCACCCGGCCAGGGTGTCCAGGTTGCTTTGGCGGGTGGCACAGCATCGACGACCCATTGGGTGCGACGTCGCTGCCCATGAAAGTATTTTATGAACTCCTCAATATCACTGATCATCTCGCACTCCCATCCTTCGGTTGATGCGATTGTAAATTGTTTCCTGTTCCAACGCTGGTCAGATACCGGAATTCGGTAGTGGAGCAGGCTTCAATCCACGCTTCTCAAGATAGCCATGTTCCAGATACCACCCGTACGCATCACGGATGCTATCCGCAAAGGGCCGTACTTGAAGGCCCAGGTCGCGCACTGCCTTCGTGTTGTGGTAGTAGAGGTAACGTGCTCCCATAAGCAATGCCTCTTTGTTGATGGGCAACTTGACCCCCATCTTCCGCAGAACCTCAACCCCTACTCCCATAATGGGTAGGAACCAGGGAGGGATATCCATCGGGGGCACGGCTGTTCCCAACACGGTGCTCACAATTTGCAGCGATTCTCTGTGTGTCATATTGGTTCCAGCGAGGATATATCGTTCCCCTGAGTGGCCCTTCTCAGCAGCCGCAATCTGACTCTCAACGCAATCTCGCACATCAATATAGTTTAACCCACCTCTGGGAAGTGCAGGAATCCCACCTTTAAGAGCCTGAATGATCAATTCGCCAGAAATAAATTTGAGGTCACGCGGGCCGACGACCGCACTGGGAAGAACGCTTACAGCATCCAAGCCCTGAGCAACATATTCTTCCATCACCTGTTCCGCGAGATACTTGCTGTGTCCATAAGGGAATTCATGCGGTTCCAGATTGAATTGGCTGGACTCATCAAGGATGGGTTGATCCTGAGTTGGAATTCCAAGGGCCGAGGATGAGCTGGTGAATACTACTCGCTTGACTCCGGCTTTCAGGGCGGCAGCGAATACATGTCTTGCTCCCTCGACATTGACCCGATAAATCACATCGGATGCTGTGTGGCGATGATCCGAAACAGCCGCAATGTGGAAGACCCAATCAATGTCCTTCATAGCATCGGGAAGGGTTTCAGGTTCGAGGATGTCTCCTACGGCAAACTGGAGATCGAGTCCTTCTACAGCGTCTCCGGGAGAGTTCTTACGGCGCAACCCCAGAACTTCGATATTACGTTCGTTGAGTGCCGCTACCAATGATGATCCCAGAAACCCGGTGCTTCCCGTAACCAGGGCACGAGTCATGATGCATCTCCCTTGCAGCCAGGTAATTGTCGATACATTGAGCATACGGTATGGCGATTATACACCCGGAGCTATTTGGTGGTCTCTGCTCGCTGCCAAAGATGGGAAAGAGGCTGGTGCTGGATGCGAACTCGCCAGAGGATCAGGAACCACAGATGGAGTCTTGCGACGAACAAAACGCACGTCCATACACATTCGCGCATATTCCGGGCATACCGAAGCGCGCGAACACTTCCCCCAATGGCTTCATGCCAGAAACTTCTCATTCGTAGAGGGGACTTTGCTATAAATGGTTGTGCATACCCACCCGCACTGCGAACTTTCTGCTTTAACCAGTCTGCATATGTCGTAGGAAAGCGTACAAACACGCGAGCATCGGGCGCATAGCGAATCCGATAACCCTGTTCGCCAATCAGGTGAGACACAACAGCATCTTCGGCAAGCGCATCTTCAGGAATCTCCTCAATCAGGCTGCGGCGGATGGCATAAAGATATCCGGAGCAGACGAAGAATTGCTCCTTCTGATCTCGCTTCAGACGCTCCCTATGAGCGCCTGCATCAGTGAGTAGATGAGACCAGTAGCCCAACATTGTGTTTCGTGAAGTAATCGAGATAGGCCGTCCGCTGACAGCGCCTGTTCGCGGATCGTCGAATGGAGTCAAAAGCGCAGAAAGCGATTCTTGATCAATCCACACATCGCCATCTGTCATTACCACAAGATCAGTATGGGTTTCCGCCAGACCCAAATTCAAGGCATGAGGCTTGCCCTGTGCAGTGTCCCGAATCACACATACTTCAGAGAAATAAGTTGCCGCCTCAGCCGTTTGGTCGTCTGGACAGATCACAAGAATCTCTGCCTTGAACCTCGTCGCCTGAGGTACAAGTGTATGTAGAGCTGCGGTTAGCGTTTCGGCTTCACGAAATGCAGTGATTACTACTGATACAGTAAATGTGCTCATAGAGTGGTGGTGCTTTTCTGCGCAAAGGTGTAAATCCGCCGAATCTGTTGGGCGATCAGGCGAGGTGAAATAGGCAGGAAGAATTGAAGAATGAACAGAGGGTGAAAGATACTCTGTGGAGACATGAATCCCTGCGCGATCCGCAGTACCGACCTGGCAAGAAACTCATATTGATTCACTTCCCATAGAACATAATCCACAAACAGGGGAGTCACCAGAATATTCCGCAGTGCATTTAACCCCGCAAACATAGGACCAAAACGATGAAATAGTTCTCTCTGGTAGCTGATATGATGGCGAGTATGGAACTGCATATCGTCGTGCAGAATCTCTGCGCCTAAAAGACTGCTCTCTATCGCCAAATCGATGCCCTCCCCCGTAACCGGATTGACCAGTCCCGTTGCTTCACCGACAACAATCCAGTTATCTCCCGCAACTCGCTCAGAGGGAAAGTCTATTCTGAGGGGATACCCCTTAATTGGGCCTTCTGGCTGGGCAAAGCGCATTACGGTCTCGCGTGAACGACGCGTAACAAAACCATCCAGCAAGTTCCGTGAGGTTTTATTGGCGCCCCAAAACGCAGGCATGATCCCTGCGCCGATATTCGCTCTCCCGTTTCCAGTTGGGAAGATCCATCCATAGCCAGGTAATAACTCATGATCAAAAAAAAATCATAACGGTTGGCAGGCATATCAACACCCGAAAAGTAACCCCGTGACGCACGAATAAGTAGGGGCTTATGCTTCAGAAATCCGCAGCGACGGAGCAACCCTATGTTAGCTCCAACGGCAATCACTACTTGTTTAGCTTCAATTACGAATTTGCCGTCGGGCGAGCTGGCGACGACACGGTTGACCCGATCCGCTGCCATCTCAATCTCTTCTACAGTGGTATGCCCCATGAACGAGGCTCCGGCGGCTAGAGCGTGGCGACGCAAAATGTCGTCGAAGGCTTCGCGCGGGAGGACCAGTGCGTGATGCTGGCTATCAGGCATGTAATCCCTGAATGCTAGATCGACCTCGGCCCCAAACGGGCCGACCATGCGCACACGTTCGATGATGGACGGATTAACCTCAGCGATTTTGTTCAGCACTTCCATCGACCGCAGCGTACTGACAGCCATTGGGGTAAGTCCATCACCGCAGGTCTTATCTCTGGGAAATTCGCTACGGTCGATCATAAGTACATCATGGCCATCGCGAGCTAAAGACCATGCTGCGGCTGCACCCCCAGGGCCAGCACCGATTACCAGGATTTCAGGAAAGAGAGTTTGTAGTTCCATAATCATTATCCAATTGTTATTGCTTTGTAAGTATCCTTACAACAAGCCAATGATTCAAGCATAAAGTCTATGGCATAGAATAAGGAAAAAACTGATGTTCACATACCAAATCAAAAGATAACGTTAGCGAAGTGCAGTCATTCGTTCATTGCATGATGATCGAGGAAAAATTATAATGACCTGATCGATTAAGAGATGGCTTGACCCTCCTATGGGCTATGTCTATACTGGTCTAGCTACCCATCTCAGGGAATGATTGCTACCAACTGTTTTCAAGGTTGGTATGTGGCAAGGTAGAGATTACCGGGTGAGGAATGTCTAATTCGAGCGATACACGGCAAATGGATACGGGAGATCAGCGATCCCTTTCAGTCCCTGAGGGCACTTTACAGCCCGGACAGGTGCTTCAGAGTCGCTACCGCATTCTGGGGATCATTGGGATGGGGGGCATGGGCGCCGTCTATCAGGCTCGTGACTTGCATTTTGCCAATGTGACGAAACTTTGCGCCGTCAAAGAGATGATCAATCTTGCTCAGGATCAACAATTACGCGAGCATACGATCCGCAACTTTGAACGCGAAGCAGAGATTCTGGCGACACTGAGTCATCCTGCAATTCCTCAGATATACGATTTCTTTAGTTTTGGGGATCGAGCCTATCTGGTACTGGAATTTATTCAAGGTCGCGATCTTGAAGCTCTCCTAAATGGAACCGAGAAGTTTCTTCCAACTGAGCAAGTTCGGCAATGGGCAATTGAAATTTGTGACGTGCTTCGCTATCTCCACAATCACGAGCCAGAGCCTATCATCTTCCGAGATATGAAGCCAAGCAACGTGATGATTGACCATCATAAGCGTGTTCGTCTGATCGATTTTGGGATCGCCAAGACCTTTCAGGTAGGTCAGCCAGGTACGATGATTGGCACGGAAGGATATTCTCCCCCAGAACAATATAAGGGACTTGCCTCCCCGACCGCAGATATCTATGCGTTGGGAGCTACACTACATCATTTACTCACCCGACGTGATCCAAGGCTAGAACCACCATTCTCCTTCGATCAACGTCCTATTCAGGATGTTAATCCTGATGCTGAAGATGGGTTAGTTTCGGTTGTTATGCGCGCCCTTGCCTATAAGCCGGAAGATCGTTATTCGACGGCAGAAGCAATGCGCCAATCACTGGAAGCGCTCAGTTCAAGTTCTACAAACTTATCGGCCAGCGCACCCGCTCCACAACCATCGGTTGCTCAACAACCACGTCAAGCATCACCTACCCCGATGAGTACGCCTGCACCGGTGGAAGCCCCTGCGGTAAATCTACATGCGATGGTAGACAGCGTCCTTCCGATCTGGTCTTTTCGTGTGGAGGATGCAGTACGTTCCACGCCTCTAGTTCATAATGGGATCGTTTATTTTGGCTCATACGATAACAATCTATGGGCAATTGACGCCAAGGAAGGCAGTCTCATCTGGAAGTTTCCCACCGAGGCGGGAATTGGTTCTTCGCCTGTCTACGGGGGCGGTGCAGTCTATATTGGCTCGTCCGATAGCCATTTGTACGCGGTGGACGCACGCTCCGGGAAGCGGAAATGGGCATTTCAGGCACAGGGCAAGATATACACTACCCCTCTCATTGCTCTAGGGTTACTCTTTTTTGGATCAGACGATGGATACTTGTATGCCATCAAACCTGGGGGGGCAAGCGCGCAGAAGATGTGGTCATTCAACGCAATGGGGCCAATTCGTTCTTCCCCAATTGTCCAGGATGACAACGTCTATTTTGGTTCGGATAGTGGCGAATTCTTCTGCCTCGATGTGGGTGGAGAGCTTCGCTGGCGTTTTCAAACTCGAAGAAGGGTCATGTCTACCCCGGTCATTCAGGACGATTTGATCTATGTTGGTTCAGATGACTGGCAAATGTATGCGCTTGATACAAGCCAGGGGTATCCTATCTGGCGGTTTCGTACCAAGGGGCCAGTAATATCCTCACCGAGGATTTCACATGGCAAGATATTTTTCGGTTCTGCTGATGGCTATGTCTATGCCGTTGAAGCCCTATCAGGGCGTGAGGTATGGAAATTCGAGGTTGGTTCTAATGTAACGTCTTCTCCGTATGTCTATCGTGATTCTGTCTATATTGGGTCAGTAGACGGGGCACTCTACAGTTTACAGGCTGAGACAGGTGCATTGTTGTGGCGGTTTCAAAGCCAGGGGCCAATCTTGTCATCGCCTCATGTGGTTGATGATGTTGTATTTGTGGGATCAGATGATCATCACATCTATGCTCTACAAATCTAATGGATAGGAATGGGAGTTTTCAATATGGACTTGCTGCGTCGATTGTTTGGGGGAAGTACGCAAGAACAACCAGAAATTCATTCCGATCCCATTGATCAAACTACTATAGTAGATGATATGGATACAGCACCCCTTCTGGATCGGGCGACTCCTGTGGCATCAATGTCAGACACGACTCCAATGGGGCCACTGCAAACTCGTCCATTGGATCCGCCGAAAACCTACAA
>JAHEME010000277.1:0-812 GCA_024643825.1 Chloroflexota bacterium
GCGACCCATAGCGAAGCTGCGTGGCAAGTTGAGTCGCTTCTTCCAGCGTGAAGCTCCCGGTGATCGAGCCGGAGCCACCAGTGATCGGCTGAATAATGCGAGGGGAGGAAAGAACTTTCCCGTCAAGTACGATCCCTAGATACTGGTTCGTGTGGGCGGTTGTGTAATCCCCAAACAGATTCTGACCCTCCGGCGTGAGGGTGAACGTCACAAGAGGATTGGTTGTCTGGCGGTCAAAGCCAACATCTGCTGTCTGAAGAATATCCCCGGCAAATACTGTGTGATAGATTGGGCCAGCAGGCGTTTCTGGTTGAGCAGCAGCATCGGTTGGTGTCGCTTCCGGAGCCGCAGTTGGGGCCTGACTGCTGCCTGTGCTCGTCCCCTTGGCATAGTCTGTCTGGACTTCTGTGCCAGCAGGTAGAGGGTTGGTTCCAAAGTCCACGAATTCCAGCAATGCCGTCTGACGTACCAGAGATACCGCGCTTTCCGGGTCTTCGTAGCCGGGTATTTCGATAATGACGCGGCGATCTCCTTGAAGCTGCACCACGGGTTCCAGTGCGCCCAGCGCATCGATTCGGTTTTCGACGATGCGACGTACTTCTTCCATCGAAGAGCGCGGCAAAGAGGTTTCAGCGGGAACGTCAGCCTGAAGCAGAACCTTCAGACCGCCTGCCAGGTCGAGTCCCTGCCGGATGGCAATGGGTTTATCGATTTCATAGGTGCCATCTCCATTGAAATCGGCGCGAATACCGGGATTATTGGGCAAGCTGGCCCACACAGAGAATGCAGTCATAAGCGTGATGAGCACCAGC
>JAHEME010000277.1:822-5154 GCA_024643825.1 Chloroflexota bacterium
CGTGACGGCCAGGGCGGAGCACAAACAGCACAATGCTCGCAACAATGCTCACCCCAAGCCAGATCAGGGGGAAGATTTCCAAGAGACGTTCTCCTCAAGCGGAAATTGCAAAACAGATGACCGCAGAATCTTAGCTCGCAGATGGGGGGGTGTCAAAAACCGCGAGAGGCTGAGGAAGCAAAGTGGCAAACGGAGAAGACGCTATCGCCAGGTAGTCAGAATCGAGATGACCTGTGCGAAAACCTGCTCTGCTGAAAGTTCATCAGTCATCAGGTATAGGTCACAGTGCTCGCGTGCATGGGCCAGCCGCACAGACTCCTCGATCAAGCGTTCCGGCCCCCAGGAAATTGCCCGACGTTTGCGCACCGCTGGATAGGTTACATCCAGGTAGATCAAAATGTCCGGTTTGGTAAAGCGCTTCCATAGATCAGGAACGTAGGAATGTTCCTGGGCGACATGATGGGCATCATAGCCGGCTGCATTCAGGGCTGCGACCAGCGTGGATTTACCTGCGGTGCATGGCCCTACAATAGCAACTTTCAGCGGGGGGGTCTCGCTCACGAGGAGTTGATCCGGTTCCACTGAGAGGCCAGAGTCTTGATCGCCGGGAGGCCAGCGACAACCGCAATGATGTCGCCGGGTTTCAGCATATAGTCTTCTTCTGGGTGAACATCGACAACATCGCCTGTTTGCAGCAGCACAACGGATAGGTCGAGAGCATCTTCGACCTTGCTAATTGTAGTGCCATCCAGCCGAGTCCCCTGGGCAACCTCTACACGCCCCATGCCCAGCACAGAACGATCTACCTTGAACATTTGGATGATCTCCACGCGGGAGGCAGCGCCAGCGAAGGCCGGGGCCGCCAGCATGGACGCGCTCATAATGGCGCTAATCCCGAACTGATCCGCCATGCCACGGGCAAACTCATCATCGAACATCCGCATAACGATCCGAATCTCTGCATTGGCTTCTCGAATTCGGCTCGCCATTTGCAGGTTGGAAAGGTCGTCATTGGTACAAATGACAATCGCGCTGGCGCGGATAATCCCGGCTTTCTCCAGCGTATCGGTAAAGCGACCATCTCCCATAATGATCGGAATATGCAGATCACGTACTGCCGGGAAGCGCGGATTTTCCTGATTGCGCTCGATGATCACGATGTCTTCCCCAAGGGCAATCAACTCGCGCACTACGCGCAGCCCAAGATGCCCCAACCCGCACACAATGATGTGATCCTTCATAACTGAAGCCACAGCTTCCTCCCACTGCCCCAGGCGCGAACGACGGTTGAATAGCAGAGTCACAAAATCTGCTGCCCCCCGGGCCAGAAACGTCAGGCCGAGGGCTGGCATCGCAAAGAAATACAGATCCAGATACCACTCATCCGGGAATTCCAGCGTGGGCTGGAAGAACGTCATGGTGAGAATATCGTAAAGCGCCTCAACGAACCGAATCGGCTCTTGTGGATGCGAAATACCCCATAATGTCCGGAAGCTCAATGCGCCCAGAATCAGACTCACGGCAAACAGCAGCAGCGCGCTGCGAAACTCGCGCATCAGCACCCACGTATCACGGATGGTAGCACGTAGTTCGCGGGTAAACGCGCGGCGGTGCTCTATTCTCTCGTCTGCAGATCGTTCCATAACGCCTCGCTAGGGTCTGTGCAGGGGTGGAATAGGCAAAGAGACCTGCATACGTCGTACGCCATCCGTATCCCCGGCGATCACTGCCAGCACCAACACAGAAATATCATCTGCTGGGCGATGATCATCAAGCCGCAGGGCTTCTGCTAACAGGTTGTCAGCAACTATCTGGGCAGCTCTGCCGTTCCCCATCGCATCCTCATATAGCCGATCCACCATAGCAGCGGCATCGAACTTCTGCCCCTTGCGTTCGCCTGCGCTCAAGATACCATCTGTGAAGATCACGATCAACATGCCAGTTTCCAGGCCCATCTCGGTGATCTTCGGCTTATTGGCGCGGTGTACGCCGATGGGGGCGCTGGGCTGATCCAGCAGCATTTGTTTATGAAAAGCGGTTTGCACGATGATCGGGCAGTGGCTGTTGCGCGAAAGTACAAGGGACTTGGTTACCATATCGACGGAAGCGATATTGAGCGTTGCCGATACCTTACCGCCGCGATGCATATACAGGTAATCATGAGCCGCCCGTGCCGCCGCGCCGTCCCGAACACCTTCTGCGAGCAGTGACACGGTTTTTCCTGCCACGAGGTTGCTGATCGCCTTGGCGGATTTTCCAGATCGCTGCCCGTCTACCAGCACCAGAGATAACCCGCCGCCCGGACGCTCCACCATCTCCAGCGAATCACCACTCTCGCTACTTGCATACTTTCCGATCTTGGCAACCGCCACCTGAATCTGCAAATCGTTACCGCCTTACTTCATATTCTGTTTGGCACTGTCGGCATACGCCTTGGCGTCGAATTCCTGTGTGATCGACGCGGCAATGAAGCGCAGTTCGAGTCCTTTGGCAACCTCGACTAATACGATCCCAGTATCCGAGTCGACCTGTTTGATCGTTCCGATCAGCCCTCCGTAGGTCAATACTTCCGTACCGACTTTGAGCGAGCGTACCAGCTTCTGACGCTTTTTGAACTCACGCTGGCGGGGCATTACAAGGAATGAATACACCCCAACCGAAAACAGGAAAATGATAAACAGGTCAAATAGAAGGTTCTCCAGAAACGGAGGCATGGGAATCCCCTTTTCTCAAAGTTAGAATCTAAGGCGCAATGGTAATGCGACCAATGGATACTGCATCCTGTCCCGCGAGTGTTCGCAGTCTGCGCCCATCCCGATCCAGCAGACCCGCAAACACTTCATACTCTCCGGCAGGCAGTCCATTGGTGTCAAGAATATACGTATCCGGGACTTGCTCTCCCTGTGACCAGGCAGATGTAGGGTAAGCTCCATTCAACGGTTGTGTCTCCATCTGCGAGGTAATGGAACCCACCGCATCACGAACCTGAATGAAGACTGTGTAATCGACAAAGAGAGTTTCAACCGATTGCCACAGCAGCAGCACTTCCAGCCCCTGATCGGTACGCGCCAATCGGTAGCCAAGCAGATCGATGGCCCCAAACTGGGCGCGTGTGCCAGAGATTCCTCCGAGAAACGCGCTTCCATTGAAGGGAACTTTGGCGCGTGCAACCGGAAACCAGGAAATCGTAAAGGGATCAGGGCCGAGCCCAACTTCGATGTCATAAATACCCGGCACAAGGCCCGGTCCCACCGTGATAGGGTGATAAGACGTGATCAGCGTACGGGTAGGCCAATCATGGAAGTCGAGTTCGCGTCCATTCAGGGCAACGATAGCTCCCGTGCGGTTTTCAATACGAATCGCTACATAGCGTGCCTCATCCATGCTGGAATTCGTCCACCACTGAAGGCCAATTAACCCGCTGCGATCTTCCTGAAGCGGATCAATAGAGAAATCGGTCGAAATCCGGTTGAGCGTTAGCTCCGGGGATAGCTCTACCAGATCGATCAGGATGTCTGACATCGGCAGCCGCTGCGCGCTGCGTTGATAGATCACCAGTGTGGGGCCATCACTGTCAGGTGGTGAGTCAATTCGAGAGGCTTCCGTGTAGCTGCTCTGAAACCACGGATCGGATGCGATGGCAGATTCATTTGAGAATGCTATCGGATTGCTGTTGAGAACTAGAACATCCGGCGAATAAGCAACCAGCCACGAAAAGACGTCTCCCGGTGGCAGGGCGGCCTCTCCCTCGGTTGGCGAGAGTCCACCTTGCAGGGCCAGCATCGGGCGCTGAGAGACGTACCCTAATAGGCCGGGTTCCGTCGCGCCAACGCGTGCTGACGACGATGTGTTCGCGAGCAGCCACTCCCCTGCCTCCTGATAGGCTGGACTGACGAGTGTCGGATGCAGCGCGTCACAGCAGGCGCTTTGCCTCGACTCAAGCCCCAGAGTCAGCAGCGATTGTGCCGCCGCGCTGATCACCAGAAGCGCCGCAATTGCGCTGAAAGCCCAGGTAGCCCCCGGTAGTTTGAGGTGTTCCCCAATCCACACGATCCCCAGCGCACATAGGATCGCCAATCCGGGCAGCAGTGGAGTCAGTTCCCACGAGTAGGTAGCCTGCCCGATCACCGTCAGCATGAGAAAGTGCAGCCCACCCCACATCACAGGGGCCAGTGCCCACCGCTCCGTGGTAAGCTTGAGTACTCCCACGAGAGACACAAGGGGCAAAGCCAACCACAATGGGGATGTTTCAAAGAGGGTGTGTGCGAGAGAGAGCAACCCGCTGGGAGGATGCGCGCCCACTGCATCAGGGGAAAGCGCAGCGGGCATCAG
>JAHEME010000278.1 GCA_024643825.1 Chloroflexota bacterium
AATCCTGAAAGCGACCGGGAATTGCTATCTGGAGGGTTACTTGCAGAATGAAGGCGATTTCGCTGAGATTGCCAGCGTGATCCGCCAGGACTTTACCCTGCGCGAACCCATGAGCAACCAGGCCCGCGAATTCATGGCCCGGATCGAAGCTGCCGAAAACCCAGTAGCAGTCGGGATTCGCCGAGGGGATTATGTAACTGGCAAGGAAGTCACCGAAAAGATAGGGCTGCTGCCCATGTCCTACTATGAGAAGGCCATCAAACGGATGGCAGAGCTAGTCCCTAACCCCCATTTCTTCCTTTCCTCAGACGAACCGGAATGGGTCGCCGAGAATATGAAACTGGACTATCCTTCGACGATAGTCCCCGATCTCGGCAGAGAACACGTCGGCGAGCAGTTGAGCTTTCTGCGAGCCTGCAAACACTTTATTGTCGCCAATAGTTCCTTTCATTGGTGGGGGGCATGGTTATCGGAAAACCCGGACAAGCATGTACTGGCCCCCCGATCCGTGGTTTCGCAGCACAGAGTGGAATGCAATATTTTCACTCCCTTCTTCATGGGAAACGGTGGCGTTCCAGTTTGAACGGTAGTTAATGCGACTCAGCCGGAAGGAATCGTAATGGATTTCTGGAAAGAAACTCGATTTGTCGTTACAGGCGGGGGCGGCTTTCTCGGCAGCTTCGTCGTCGAGGCATTGCAGAAACGTGGCGCGCAGCAGGTGATCGTTCCGCGCAAGGCCCAGTACGATCTGCGCGAACGAGAAGCGACGCTCGATCTGCTGAATGACGCCCACCCTGAGGTCATCATCCATATGGCCGCCGTCGTCGGCGGAATCGGGGCCAACCGCGAACACCCTGCCGAGTTCTTCTACGAAAACCTCATGATGGGCGTGGGCTTGATGCACGAGGCATGGCGCGCCGGGGTAAAGAAGTTTGTCAGCATCGGAACCGTATGTGCCTACCCCCGGATTACGCCCGTACCCTTCCAGGAGGACGATCTCTGGAGGGGCTATCCCGAAGAGACCAACGCGCCATACGGCCTCGCCAAAAAGATGCTGCTCGTTCAGGGGGATGCGTATCGCCAGCAGTACGGGTTCAACTCGATCTTTCTGCTGCCGACCAACCTCTACGGCCCACGTGATAACTTCGACCCGGCTTCTTCCCATGTGATCCCGGCCCTGATCCGCAAATGCTACGAGGCCAAACAGCGCGGCGATTCGCACATCAATGCCTGGGGGACTGGCTCCCCTACTCGCGAATTTCTATACGTCGAAGACGCAGCAGAAGGCATCCTGTTGGCGACAGAGAAATACAATGACCCCGC
Source organism: Chloroflexota bacterium (assembly GCA_024643825.1). Lineage (GTDB taxonomy): Bacteria > Chloroflexota > Anaerolineae > Aggregatilineales > UBA3940 > JAHEME01. The sequence continues at coordinate 1,324 of JAHEME010000278.1, forward strand.
CCCGGTCAATCTGGGGTCTGGCAAAGAGATCAGCATCCGCGACCTGACCCACCTGATTGCCGAGTTCGTCGGCTTTGAAGGGGAGATCGTATGGGACGCCACCAAGCCGGACGGTCAACCCCGCCGAATGCTTGATACCAACCGCGCCAGAGAATCCTTCGGTTTTCAGGCCCAGGTAGACTTTCACGAGGGGCTGAAGCGCACGGTCGATTGGTATCTCAGCGAGGGGCACATTTCAGAATAGGAAGCAGAAAACGAACACAGGCTGCTGCGTGATCGCTAAAATCCTTTGAGAGCTTTACGAGAAACAGCTTTCCGCCATCAGTCATACGCTATCCCCTTCCTCACCCACATGTGCTACAATCAGCGTTAGCCAGAATCTGACCATGCCTTAACCGGAGGTTAACAAGGTGAGACGCTACCGCTTTGTCCAGGCCGATGTATTCACCGAAATGATCTTCGGCGGCAATCCCGTGGCTGTATTCCCGGATGCCGAGGGTCTCACGGACCAGGAAATGCAGAAGATCGCGCGGGAGATGAACCTCTCGGAGACAGCCTTCGTGCTGCCCCCCACTGATAAACGCGCCGATGTCCGGGTGCGATTCTTCACCCCCAACACCGAGCTTCCCTTCGCCGGGCATCCATCAATTGGAACCCATATCGTGCTCGCCGCCGAGAATCGCTACGAGATCAGCGGCCCGGTGACGCGCATTTTTCAGCAGATCGGCGTGGGCATCCTCGCGGTAGATCTGATCACCGATGGCAGCGGCAAAACCGACCGCGCAGTGATGACCCAGGGAGAAGCGCGGCATGGCGCGGTTTATGAAGATCGCAAGCAGCTTGCGAAGGCATTGGGTCTGGGGGAGAAAGACATTCACCCCGACCTACCCGCTCAAGTGTACTCGACCGGACTTCCTGGCCTGATCATCCCGATCTCTTCTCTGGAAGCCATCCAGCGCATTCACCTGAACGTGAGTTTATTCAACGAGATTTGCCGGGGGATGAGCGTCACGGGCGCGGAAGTATTCACACTGGAAACGCTCGATAAGGCCCACCACGTTCATGTGCGCAACTTCGACCCGCTGGTCGGCGTGTTTGAAGACCCCGCCACCGGGAGTTCAGCGGGCGCGTTGGGCGCGTATCTGTTGGCGAAGGGCTGCTTCGAATTCGAGCACGAATCCTCGACTACCCACATGGTCATGGAGCAGGGCTACGAGATCGACCGCCCCAGCCTGATCGAAGTCGAGGTGGACATCAAAGAGGGTGCCGTGAGTGAAGTCCGCGTCGGGGGCCAGGTGGTGATTGTGATGGAAGGCGAGTTGATGCTTTCCTGATCCGCGTATGCCGGATGTCCATTCGAGCCACTGAACCGGGAGCCACATTCTCTACCTGCGTATGCCTTCTTCCGATGCCGTCGAACGCGCACTCCGATTAGAGCGAGCAGGCCGCCGTGACGCGGCCCGTTTGTTGTTAGAGAGTGCCCTCAAATCCGAGCCAGATAACATCGAGGCATGGACGCTGCTGGCGCACCTTGCCTACGATCTCCAGGACCCGTCGCGCACTATCTATGCGCTGGAACAGGTGGTGCGCCTCGAACCGGACAACCTGCGCGCGCAGGAACATCTGCACTACCTCACCGGGCGCACATCCGCGCCGCCTCCACCCGACCCCGTCTCACCGCCCCCGATTGAAGCACCCCGTACCCGGCGTGGCGTGCGCTGGGCACTCGGCGCTGGACTGGCAGCGATCCTGCTGGCAGGGATAGGTTCGCAGATTCCGGCGCTTCGTGCGCGGATCGTGCCAGTGCAGGCGGAAGCGGCTCCCGCTGCTCTCTATGGGAATTCCCCGTCAGCCAGTGCGGGAAGCCCGCTGCTGGCCTATATCCCGCGCCAACTGGCGCGGCTGACCCGCAGCGAACAGACCAGTCCCACGATCCCAACCCCGCACCCTACTCCGGCGGAGCCTCCCGCCCTGGTCGATTACCAGCCCCTCGCCGACGCGCTGGAAGCGCATCGACGCTACACCGCCGTCAAAAGCGGCTATGATCTGGGCATCGGCTTTGTGGATGTGGCGACCGGGCAGGTGATCAACATCGAAGGCGATACCCGCTATCATGCCATGAGCAGCTTCAAGGGGCCGCTGTCAGCATATTATCTATGGCTGCTGGAACGCGGGCAGATCGCCGAGCAGCCCGGCGACCGTGATCATCTGGCACGCATGCTCGATATCAGCGCCAACACCGATACCTCGTGTATCTTCCAGCGCGTGGGCGGGATCGCCCCGTTCAATGACTGGCTCGCCGATCAAGGCCTCACGCGAGAAAACAACTTCGTGCTCAAGTGGCAGGAGTGGGACTGCGCCGATGCGGGGAGCTATCACCCGCCGATTGACTGGCGTTACAGCCGGGGCGATGCCGTCCTCGGCTTGCCGGGTGGCTCCGAACTACTCGCCTGCCCGATCCCGCAGCTCCCCTGTGACAAAGCCTTCGCTCCCGTCGAACTGGCGGAATGGTACGCGCGCCTTTATCGCGGCGAGGTGATCGGCCCCGCCTATCGGGACATCCTGTTCAGCCTCATGCACGGCTATTACGGACAGGCACTATTCATGCAGAATCAGGCCGCTGCCCCCGGCGTGACCGTCTACGTCAAGGGGGGCAGCTTCGAGGCGACCGACGAATACCGCGAGAACTTCGTCAACGAGGCCGGGCTGGTGGTGACTCCGTACGGAACCTTCGCGCTCACGGTATTCATGCAGCAGAACCCGGAATGGCCGGGCACATGGCCGATCTCCGAAGCAGCGCGGATCGCGACCGAGTACTTCGAGCAAACGCACCTGACAACGGTGGGCAGCCCACCCCCTGCGCAGGGGGATCAGTAGGCGGCATTCTACGTTTTCGTAGAGCGACTATTGCTGCGATAACCCCACCCCAATCCCACCTCTTTTGTCCCAATCCCGCCGCTGGGTTACAATGCTGCCATTCTTGCGATTGAGAGTGGGAGGCAATGTATGGGGCGTCGGAATGTGATACCCAGTGGTGCAACGATCCTCGCCTGGCTGGGCGTGATCGGCACCCTGCTTGGCATTATCGGATTCTTCGTGAGCGATCTACCCGGCTTGCTGGGAGGTACTCAGAATCAGGGTCTCAGCGAGCAGGACATCGTCGCGACTCTCTCCGCGCTTCAGGATGACAAGGAGCGCGCCGAGCTTCAACTAACGCAGATTGCCGTTGCCAACCAGCAGGCCGCCAACCAGTCTACCCAGCAGGCGATTGCCCAGCAGCAGGCCGAATTCCAGGCGACGGTGGATGCCGTGCGCGCCGAGCAGGAAGCCTTCGTCTCGACTCAAAACGCCATCGCCGCCGTGACTGCCACCTTCGATGCCGCCAACGCACTCAGCACGCAGGCCGCTCTCGACGTAACCGCGACCGCTGCCGCCATCGCGCAGATTCCGCCTACCAATACGCCCGCCCCTACCATCACACCTACCCCCGCCCCGGTCGGCGACTATCGCGCGCTGGTGGGGGCCACCGCAGGAACCAACGGGGATGGTCGTCTGAGCTTCACCATGCAAACCGCCCAATCGATCCCCGACCCCGCCCCCGATGGGCTGACCTATGTCTGGTCACTGGATACCGACCGCGACCCGGCGACCGGACTCTCGGTACAGGATATCGGCGTGGATATGCGTATCACCGTGAAATTTGACAGTGGTTCGTGGATCGGCACGGTGCGCAGCGTCGCCGCCGATGGGGAACTCGGCGATCCGTTCCTCTTTCTCGATATCAGTATTGAGGGGGCCAGCGTTTCGGCAATTCTGGAT
>JAHEME010000279.1 GCA_024643825.1 Chloroflexota bacterium
TACGGGTAGGCTCCACTGCAAGGCGAGGATGTTCCACCAGATCAGCTCCCGCTCCGCGAGTTCAGCGGGGGTGCGGAAGGAAAACAGATCGCCAGCGAAGCCGCGCGCCAGAACGTGATCGCAGAATCCACGCCAGGTGGTGAGGCCATCAGGAGCGAGGATCGCGCCCATCGCGCCCCGAATGGGCAGGTAGAGCCAGGGCAGGAAGCCGAGCGCAAAGGCCCCCAGCGGCAGCAGCCAGCGGCGCGGCTGCCGTAGCAGTGACGTGTCAGTCAGCAGCAGATAGAGTCCGAAGAACACGCCCGGAAACATCAGCGATGGATGGTGCGCGATCCCCAGCCCGAACGCTAGTGCAAACCCCGCCAAAGCCCTTTTGCTAGTTAGAGTTTTTTGCCTGTCTCCCCTCTCCGGTACGGAGAGGGGCCGGGGGTGAGGTAGCGTCGCAAGCCCTGCCAATCTCTCCACACACAGCGCCGTGAAAAACGCCGTCAGCGGTCGGATGCTGGCCTGAGTCGCGGTGCTCCAGAAGCTGGCGGCGATCCCCAGCAGCAGTGAGGCCACGATCCCGCCCCACACCGATCCACTGAGGCGGCGGGCGGCGCGCCCAACCAGCATTACCGTCAGCCCCGCAGTCACCGCAGAAAAGGCGTTTGCGCCCAGCGCAGGATTGTTCGGCACAACCTGAACGAACACCCACCCAAGCAGGGTATACAATGGGTAGCCGGGCGGGTGCGCCACGCCAAGCTTCGCCGCTACCAGTTGAAACTCGCCCGCGTCGGCAGGCAGCAACCCCGGCGAGAGCGTGTAGAGATACACGAACAGTGCCGCGAAGAATACTCCCGCATCGATCCGCCAGCCGCGTGAAGTCTCGGCAGATTCCAGCATCAGGGTGGTGAGGAATGCTGCCAGCCCGACCCACAAAGCCATCTCTGGCATATAGATCGGCCACAGCACGTATACCCACATGATCAGCGCGGCAAATGGCAGCGCCCCCCCCGTCCGATTCACAACCCACACCAGTGCCGCGCCGATCACCAGTCCGGCAACACCTCCCGCGATGCTCCATGCCGCAGCGTGAGTCAGGGCAGCGAGTTCGGCAAGCGCGCGGCTCACGAACAGAGCAACGCCCAGCATCGTTAGCCGGGAAAATAGAGAGGAGGTATGTTTCGGCATGCGGCTAGGATACCGTCATTGCCGAGACCGCGAAAGGGGAATCAAAAAGGGCAGGAGGGAACACCCTTCTGCCCAATGAGTTGAATGAGCGATCAGTTCATGCCGTAATGGAACCCGGCGATCTGTGCTGCCAGATCCTTCTGACAGGCGTCACAGTAGATCATCCCGCTGGCAAGCTCCTGCTGTGCAAAGCTGACCGCGAGGGTGGTCGTATCTGTGTAGCGCATCGAGCATGTATTCGCGCAGTAGCGACGGCCCTGATGCACGATGGTATCCCCTTCGCGGCGGCGGGTGGGGACGCCTAGAAGCATTCCGAAGTAGTGGGCGACCATATGCCGCAGCGCCAGCTTGCGCAGTTCGGGACTCTCAATGTCATCGAACTGGCGGGTAGAAACCAGCGAGAACAGGCCGGGGCTGGTGACACCCAGCACGCTGTCGCGTCCCTCTGGGGCTGGAATCTCGCGCTCGTCTTGCAGATCATCCGTCACATCGAGATCAGTCATGGCAAAGTCAAAGTGCGGGCTGGTAGCCTGCCAGGGTTCCAGCACTACCGTCTCCTGAAAACGGGATCCTGAGATGGCTTGATTCGAGGAGTCAAGGCTGCGCTGAATGTACCAATCGATATTCGAGTAGGGTGCATCCTGCGGCATGTTGGGGATGATCCACGAGCCGAACACCCGAACAGTCGGCAGTGGGTCAAACTGACCCGGCTTGGCGAAGTGTCGCCGCACCAGCGTGTAGATGTCTTCGATAGCGCGGATCATCACCTGCGCGTCTTCTTCGTCTACGCCCGGCGTCCACGTCATGGAGATAAATGATCGATGCATGGCGATCCTCCTTACTTTCCTACTATCTTCAGTCTAGCATGAGGCGATACCCTTCACAATGCGGGGATCGCCCCATCCCCCGCCAAAACACAGCGGCCCCCATCCGATTCCCCGGACGGAGGCCGCCGAAAGGAGCCAGCCTGCGGTTAGCGAGCTTTGTCGGCCTCCGGGCCTGTAGGTGCTCCGGCTTTCTCATCTTGCGGATCATGGCGCAGGATGAGATACAGCGCCACTCCCAGCACCGCCAGCGGCAGCAGCGGCAGGTGCGTCACCACGATCACAATCCCCACCGCAATCAACACGATACCCAGAAACCCAACCGCCTTCTTCTGTACTCCCTGCGACTCCATACCCCACACTCCTTGCGAACCTGATAGTTGACCGATAATCAAAAATGGATGGGCCTACCAATCATCCCGTTTCGTTGGCCCGAATTCACTTCCAGCATGAATCTATACGTACGATGCTGCGTCGGGTTGCAGCCTTCACCCTGATCCTCTGGCTGGCAACAAACAGGGGCACTTCCGGTGTAGAAGTGCCCCCCATTTCCCTGCTGCTTATGGTGTGATTTACACCATCGGGGCTTTCTCTTTGGTCTCCGCTGCGGGCGCTTTGTCGGCAGCCGGGCGGCTGAGTGGCGTCATGACTTCGGTGTTCTCATGAGGAGCGCGTACCAATAACAGATAGGCTCCGCCGAGGATCAGCGCCGCAGGCAGCACAAACCGCGCTGCCCCACCTGCTCCCAGCAAGAAGGCAATGCCGATACTCGCCATGATCCCGCCGGGGATCAGCGCCCACCAGTTCCGCCGATTGATCGCGTACACCAGCAGGAACGGCGCAGCGATGGCGAACATCACGTAGGAGGCGATCAGTTCATCGTTGATCACATTGAACCCGATCAGCATCACCATTGTGCCGACGGCGAACATCACATAGGCCGGAATCAGCAGGCCCCAGTTCTCTCGATTCTTCAAATAGCTGTACAGGAAGGGGAAGCCAATTGCATACAGCACGTAGGTCGCGATGATCTCATCCCGCAAAATGTTCACGTCGATCAGCACGATCATGGCCGCGACCACCCACAGCACGTACACGGGGATCAGCATCCACCACTGGCTGCGATCCGCCTGATACAACATCAGGATCACCGCGCCTGCAACCCCCAGCGCGCCTGCCCACAGCAGCGCCGTGAACCACGGGAACACCTGGTTCAGCAGCGCCATCACACCCAGCACAATCAGCACCATCCCGCCGATCGCTGCCCCGCGATTCGATGTCATTTGTTTTTGCATCATCATTCTCTCCCAGAGTATTTGCGTTCGTTGAGTCACAGTACTGGTACGCACATACCGGGGAGATAGTTGCATAGCCGATCACGCATCTGGCACATGGATCGCCTCGCGGATGTCGCGGGCCAGCTTCGCGCTCAGGGGGCTGTGCAGCGCATCGAGCGAGCGTGGACGCGGCAGTTCGACCGGGAATTCGGCTTCAATGTGGCCGGGACGCGGACTTAACACCAGCACCCGATCCGCCAGCAGAATAGCCTCACTGATCGAGTGCGTTACCATCAAGACGGCGCTGCGGTACTGCGCCTGCCAGATGCGTAATAGTTCCTCGCCAAGCTGCTCGCGTGTCAGCGCATCCAACGCGCCGAAGGGTTCATCGAGCAGCAGCACATCCGGGGCCGTGATCAGAGCGCGTGCGATGGCGACTCGCTGCGCCATCCCCCCGGAGAGCTTCGCCGGGTGCGTCTCCTCGAAGCCCTCCAGCCCCACCAGCGCGATCAGGCGGTGCGCGGCAGCTTCGCGATCTGGCACAGGCACTCCCGCCAGTTCCAGCGGAAGCGCCACATTCTCCAACACGGTGCGCCAGGGCATCAGGTTGGCGTCCTGAAACACGAACCCGATCCGATCCGGCGGCCCGTCTACGATCTTTCCATCCAGCAGCACACGGCCCCGATCCGCCTTCACCAGCCCGGCGAGAATGTGCAGCAGCGTGCTCTTTCCGCTGCCTGATGGCCCTACCAGACACACGAACTCGTCCGGGGCAAGGTACAGGGTGATGTCTCGCAGCGCAGCCAGCGGCTCCCGTTGATCATGAAAGCTGTGGCTGAGGTGCTCTGCGGCGAGTATCGGCGTCGGATTTGTCATCGTAACCAGCAGCTACGGCAGGAAGTCATTGGTAAATGCACTCTTCACATCGACGGGATCGGTCAGCAAGCCCATACCTAGCAGTGTGTTTTCCATCGCCACCCAGGAGACTTCATCACTGTGGCCCAACTGATCTGCCTTCCAGAACTCGATGGAGTTTTCCAGCACCGCACGCTGTGCCGCTTCGTTATCCGGGTCGCCCAGCCCTTCGACGTGCATCTTGCTATCCTCGAATGCGGTATCCGGGTGATCGATAGTGTATCGAAGCGCCTCATCGAAGGCGGCTACCAATGCCTTCACTACATCAGGATGATTCTGTGCGTCATCCTCACTCACTACCAGCCCGTTGCTCACCAGATCGACCACATCGGATACATAAATCAGGTTGACCGGGATGTTCGCCGCCGCCAGTTGCACAGGTTCATTGGTAGCATACACCACCACTGCATCGACGCGGTTGGTTGCCAGCGTCTCCACCTGCGTGAAACCCGTCACCTGAAGGTCGATGTCCGCCTCGGTCAAGCCGCCAGCAGCCAATAGTGCCCGCAGCCCGATGTAGCTGGCCCCCTCTAAAAGAGGAACCCCGACGCTATGCCCTTTCAAATCGGCAACCGTCACGATGCCCGCTTCCTTCCGGGAAGCAATCGCCACCGGGAACCTCTGATACCACTCGTATACGTAGACAACGGGCGCATCTTGCGCTCGCGCCAGCAGCACCTGCTCTCCGCTGACAACAGCAGCGTACATTCCACTGCTATCCGGTGGAGCAGCGACCAGCCGCAGCGAGTCACTCTCCGATTGATGCGAGATCGTGACATCCAATCCGTGATCGCCGAAGAATCCCTGCTCCAACCCGACATAGAACGGCGCGAACTGCACATCCGGCTGGAAGCTGAGATACAGATGTACCGGGATCGCTTCGCCAGTAGTCGGGGGTGCGTCCGATGGAGCCGTCGC
>JAHEME010000280.1 GCA_024643825.1 Chloroflexota bacterium
CCAGGCCGAGTTCGTCGCGCAGCACCGATAGGAGGGTTCGCTCAGGTTGTACCGATAGCTGATGCGTGGTTCCATTGACATTCAGGTCGATCATAGGGTCATTATCAGTGTTGTTGTCACTCATTCTTTAGCGCCCTCAAAACTCGTTCCGCCGTCAACGGCAGATCAAAAATCCGCACCCCGGTAGCGTCAAAAAGCGCGTTAGCAATGGCGGGAGCGACGGGGGGAAGGGTCATTTCACCGATGCCATGAATCTCATCCAGATCGCTCTCAATGGCGTAGCTGACCAATTCGGGTGGGATGTCAAGCATGGACGGCAGCATATAGTCAGACAGGTTCGCGTTGGTGACCTGCCCGTTATCGAAAACCATCTCTTCCAGGAGGGCAGGGCCGATGCCATAGATTACATTGCCATCGTTCTGGAGCCGCGCCAGTTGCGGATTGACGACTGTCCCGGCATAGGAAGAAGCGTAATACCGCAGCAGCCTGATTCTGCCAGTCTCAGTATCTACTTCGATCTCGCAGGCTCCAGCGCCCTGGTGCCATTCCGGACCAGCAATGCCCTGACCGGTCTCGGCGTTAATACCGCCCTTGGCGGAATGATAACCAGTTACTTCCAGTTCATCCATCTGGTTGCCAGTCAGGATGTCAGAGTAAGAGATGCGTTGCTCCGGGTTTTCGAGATCGATGACATATCCGTTCTCGGCGGTCAGCTTCTCGACAGGCTGCTCAAGCAGCGGGGCGGCGGACTCGATCAACTGTTGTTTGAGCCGGGCTGCCCCGTCGCGAATGGCGGATCCCATCATGCTGGTCCCCCGGCTGGAACTGGTTCCTGAGTCATAGGGCGTGAAGCGCGTATCGGTCGGCGGGACGCGGACGGACTCGAAAGGCACTCCAACAGCGCTGGCTGCGATCTGGGCAAGAGCCGTGTCCGCCCCCTGGCCCATCTCGATGATGCTGTTGTATAACGTCAACCCACCACTGGTATCCAGTACCAGGCGGCACTCCGAGCGGGAGGTGGCGCGGGTACTCTTGATCATGACCGCCAGACCGCGCCCGCGTCGGTAGCGCTTGCTGCCAGGGTCTGATTTCTTCCCGGAATTCCAGCCCAGCCCATCCGCGACCGCGTTCAGACACTCAGCAAAATGTAAGCTGTGCATCGTCTCACCAGTGACAAAGACGTCTTCGGTATGCAGCAGGTTCTTCAGGCGAATCTCCAGCGGATCAATACCCAGCCGATGGGCGATGATGTCCATGTGTGATTCGTAGGCCCAGGCAGTCTGCGAACTCATCGCGCCACGAAACGCAGCAGCAGGCGGCAGGTTGGTATAGCAGCCATACGAGTCGATCCAGGCCGCTGGGATACGATACGGGCCACCAGCGCGCACCATGCCCGAACGGACAAGAGCGGGGCTGGCATCGGCATAGGCTCCACCGTTCCAGTGAATGGTGACCTGGCGGGCGGTGATGATTCCATCACTCTTGACGCCAGTCTTGATCGTGACGGTGGCAGCATGCTTGGTGACGGTTACAAATTCTTCGGCGCGGGTCAGGATCAGCCGAACAGGACGACCGCCGGTCTTCCAGGCGAGGGCGGCGATCATCGGCTCGATGCGTACGTGTCCCTTGCCGCCAAATCCCCCACCCATGTGGGGGACGATGATGCGCACATTCTCCTGGTCGATAGCGAAGATCCCTGCCAGCACTTCTTTCACACGATAGGGTGCCTGAGTAGCTGACCAGACTGTCAGTTCGCCATCAACCCACTGCGCCGCCGCGGCATGTGGTTCCAGCGAAGCATGCTGGGCGACCGGACTGGAATAGGTCTCTTCGATGATCTCGTCTGCGGCAGCGAACCCGGCTTCAAGATCGCCGTGTCGCAATTTTGCGTGGCGAAAAATGTTATTGGGATAGTCGTCGTGCAGAACGGGCGCGCCGGATTGCGCGGCTGCAACAGCGTCGTAGACGCCTGGTAGTTCTTCCCACTCGACCTCGATCAGGGATAGGGCGGCCTGTGCAATCTCATCGCTCTCCGCCGCAACCAGGGCCAGCGGCTCGCCAACGTAGCGAATGCGGTCACTGGCGACAATCTGTTGATCATTGATCATGGCCCCGTACAGCAGACCCGGCCCGCCCGGTTGACCCAGATCGGCAGCGGTCAGCACTGCTACGACGCCTGGCAGCTCTTCGGCTGCACTAGCGTCAAGGCGGGTAAGGCGAGCGTGGGGCACCAGACTCCTCAAGACCCTGGCTACCAGCATATCGGGCAGATGCAGGTCGGAGGAATAAGACACTGTGCCCGTGACCCGCGCGGTTGCATCCAGAACGGGAACCGATTTACCCAGCGCCATCGCGTACCTCCATCAATGCCTGTTTGACATGAACCCGGATCATCTGGGTGCGATACCAGGCAGAGCCTCGCAGATCATCCAGGGTGTCGATCTGTGCGGCGTAACCTTCGGCAATATCGGCGATCAATTCATCGGTCAGGGACTGGCCCTGAGCCAGATTCTCAACAGCAGGTAGGCGCACCGGAATCTCCGATGCTGAGCCGACAGCTACGCGGAGCCGAGAGCATGTATCGCCATCCCATTCGGCGATGGTCGCCACACCGACACAAGGGCGATCCTCGGACGAACGACTCCTGTACTTAATATAGGTTGTCCGGGTTCCTGGAGAAAGTGTTGGTATCAAGATATCGGTGATCACTTCTCCGGGCTGGAGAACGGTGGAAAAGAACCCGAGATAAAAGTCGGAGAGCGGAATGACGCGTGAGCCGCCAGCATCGGCCACCGTCAGCACTGCATTGAGAGCGAGTAGCAGCGTCGGGGCGTCGGACGCATAGTCGGCCTCAGCAATATTGCCGCCGATGGTGGCCTGGCTGCGAACGCGTATATTTCCGACCTGATGGTATGTGCGAGATAGGACGGGGAGAACTTGCTGAACCAGGGACGAATGCGCAATATCGCGGATCGTCGCCATCGGACCCAGGTGCAGGCCATCTGCTTCCTGGCGAACCTCAGTAAGATGGGGGACATGCGCCAGGCTGACCAGTACTTCTGGCATGATCAATTTCTGCTGCATCATCAGAGTAATGATCAACCCACCAGCCAGGATTGTGGCTCTGTCACCATACCTATCAAGCACTTCCAAGGATTCAGGGAGTGTTTCAGGGCGGATAAATTCAAGGGTCATGGTTTATGACTCCAGAACGACGCGTCCAATGATTTCTTGCTACCGCCGCACATTATTAGCGGCCTCGGCCTGATTGGCCGGAAGTGATTCAGTGAAAACCACGCGCATGAGACCAGATCTCACCAGCGCGACGATTTCAACTCCTGCCTGGATGCATTTCTCTAACAGAGAATCTCCCATTCATCGGTAATCATGCGTCTGTGCCTGTCGGAAGTTCATTGCCAGTGTGATGCCTGATAGTGGCTGACCAGCCTGTTTGGCTGATTCTAGCAGGGTCTTGCTAACGACGGATGAAGTAGTTACGCAGTCGGAAGCGCCACCTGCATTGCCTTTAGGACAATTATCGGTTCGCATGCTTCTCATGACAATTGGTAGGATGATATGATTATCATATCGAAGTTCTGTATAAGATACGATGATTGTTCTCGATTCGTCAAGTCCTATCCGGATTGGAGTGCCCAAAGGGAGCAAGGGTATTGTAGTATCCTTCTCATCTCATCGAGTTCTGAACCTAATCCCCTTGGGCACTCTTTGTATAGTCGGCATTCTTCAACCACTGTTTTGACGAGTATACTGGACGGTGGCTGAACCCAAATCAGTCAACCAGGTTCTCACTTATCGGCAGAGTACCATCACTCTTCTCCATAGGGGAGCTTCATGAATAGTTCCAGCCTGCCATCTGAGCCGAAAGTCAATCGCGTTTTGCCATATTACGCCGCTTATGTTGTTCTTGGGCTGACCCTGGCTGCCTTCGGGCCGACCCTGCCGAACCTAGCGGCTCAGACCGGTTCTCGCCTGGGCCAGGTTAGCCTCATCTTCACTGCCAACTCCCTGGGCTACATTCTCGGCTCGATGCTTGGTGGGCGATTGTATGACCGTCTGCCCGGCCATCCAATCCTGGCGGCGGCCATGCTAGGCATTGCGGTCCTGATCTTCAGCATCCCTGCCTTGTCCACACTTTGGGTTCTGGTGCTGGTCGTGCTGCTGTTGGGTATCGCCCTCGGTGTGCTCGATGTGGGGGGCAATACGCTAATCGTGTGGCAGTTTGGCAGTCAGGTTCGCCCCTATATGAACGCGATGCACTTCTCGTTTGGCCTGGGCGCATTCCTCTCGCCGCTGCTGATCGACCGTGTGGTGGTCACGAGCGGGGGCATCAACTGGGCGTACTGGCTGCTGGCGCTGCTGGCCATCCCTATTGCTGTGTGGGTAATTCGACTTCCCAGCCCCGTCCCGCACAACGAAGAGCCAAAGGCCGGGGAAACGCGGCGGGGGTACAGTAGGTTGATCGCGCTGGCAGCAGGGCTGCTCTTCCTGAATGTAGGTGCAGAGCTGACGTTCGGTGGCTGGATCTTCTCCTATACTGTGGCGCTCCATCCGGGCGCAACGACCACCGCCCGGTTGCTCAACTCCGCTTACTGGGGCGCGTTGGCGGTGGGCCGCCTGGTCTCGATCCCTCTGGCAACCCGCCTTCAGCCCCGCAACATGCTGCTGCTGGACATTCTTGGTGCCTTGGCCAGCCTCGCCGTGGTGGCGGTACTACCTGAATGGCCGCCTGCTCTATGGATTGCTACTATGGGACTGGGGCTGTCGATAGCATCGTTCTTCCCCAGCGTTCTGAATTACATAGAGAGCGCGATGCCTGTCACCGGGCGCACTACCGGGATCATCCTTGTGGGTGCCAACGCCGGGTCGATGATCTTTCCGTGGCTGGTCGGCCAACTCTTCGAGGGCATCGGGCCACATACGCTGATGATTACACTGGGAGCTAACGTGCTCGTCACGCTCTTCCTGCTCGTGACAACGATCCGTTACGTTCGCAGCTTGGCTGGTAGTTGAACCATCGCTTGAGAAATTTACTTGTCCGCTCTCGCTCGATCACAATAATCCCCTCGGAGGAGACAATG
>JAHEME010000281.1 GCA_024643825.1 Chloroflexota bacterium
AAAGAAAGTTGTGCTCATCAGCCCGGCGGCCACTTTTGACCCGATGTGGCCCCTATATCAGCACTTCACTCTAGCCTACATCCTGCGGAACCTGACCGGATCAACGCGCCTGGTTCTAAAGGCGTACGAATGGATCTGGCAAGGTTATCCTAAGGATGAGTGCATTGGACAACTGCGCATGGTCACGGCCGTCGAAGGTGTCATGCGTCACGGTGCTCCCACCGTATTCACTGACGACGAACTGCGCAAAATTCGCACTCCTGTACTCCTGCTGATTGGCGACCATGAAGTAATTTACAAGCCGGAGGATGTCTTCCGGCGGGCGACCCACCTGGTGTCCGGACTGAAAGCCGAGATCGTTCCAAACGCAAATCACTGTGCGGAATATACGGCTCCCGACGTAGTCAACGAGAAGATCTTGAACTTTCTCGTGGATTAGGAGGCCGCTCGGCTTATCGTTTCCTGCATCGCGTGACTTTGGCCTAACAACGCGATCAGTGGATGTGTGATGCGCACGCAGATCGCGAGCGTCGGGCGATCAGATTGGATACTGAGCGGACCGCCCTTCGAGAAAGTGAGTATAGAGATGATGGAGGTTAATATGACAACCGATCCTTGTATCTACAAGAGTCCTGAAGGACAGGCCAAATGCCTGGCCGTTTATGAGACTGCCCTCGCCCATTGGCCTGCGCCCTACGAACAGCTCGACATACCGACGCGCTTTGGCAGCACGCACATCATTGCGAGTGGTCCGAAAAATGCGCCGCCGCTGGCTCTCTTGCATGGGAATTGGGCGACTGCCATGATGTGGTCCTCGGCCATTTCCAAACTGAGTCGCGATTACCGTGCTTACGCACTTGATCAGATTGACGATGTGGGGAAGAGCATTCCCACGCGCATTCCCGCCAGTCGGTCAGATTACGCGGAGTGGCTTCTGGATGTGCTTGATCAACTTGAGCTTCAACAGGCTGATATTGCAGGACTGTCTTACGGCGGCTTTTTGGCCGTGAATCTCGCATTACATTCTCCTGATCGAGTGAAGCGTCTGATCTTGCTCTGCCCTGGGGTGCTATCCTTCGGTCTTCCTACCCGAAAGTATGCCATCCATGGTCTGCCGCTGATATTGTTCCCATCTCGTCTTACCGGCAAGTGGCTTGTCCAGGGATTGTCGGCCAAAGGGTATCATTCCAACGATCTGGAAGCTGAACAGCTTATCATTAGCGCAATGAATCTGCGCTCTCGGATTCCCTTCCGGCCTGTGTTCAACGATGATGAGTTCAGGAATCTCAAAATGCCAGTGCTCTTGCTCATTGGCGACAGAGAAGTATTGTACGATGCCAGGTCTGCGATCAATCGTGCCCGGCAACTCATTCCGCACATCGAAGCTGAGATCATCTCCAATGCGGGACACATGCTCAGCACCGATCAGCCGGAGATCGTCAACGAGCATATCTTAAAGTTTCTGGCTTGAATTGACCAATACGAAGAGGTGTACAGTGAGCCAGCAAAAAAGTGTTGCCATATCGGGGTTTGTCAAGCCGGGCCTTGAAGCGGTGCGCGAAGCGTTCGTCGAGAACTTCACGCGAAGGTGAAAATTGATTGGAAAGGAAACTTAAGTCATGAAAAACAATATCAATTCTCGCCCGTTTATTGTATGGCTATTGATCCTGCTGCAAGTTCTTCTTGGATTGGGTGCTCTATTAGGTGGAGGGGCATTTCTGCTGGCGCCAGATGGACATCTGATAAAGATGCCCATCAGCCATTTGAAAAATACTCCATTTTCTGATTTTCTAATACCAGGTGTGTTTCTGTTCACTTTTCTTGGGATCTATCCGATTGCCGTCGCCTACAGTTTATGGAGGTTGCCTGCTTGGCGTTGGCCGGACATCCGCAATCCTTTTAAGCAAATTCATTGGAGCTGGGCTGGTTCTTTAGCGGCAGGAGTGATATTGATCATCTGGATCACTGTCCAGATACAGTGGGTCCCGGTGGGGTTTGTACACATTCTTTACCTTAGTTGGGGTATTTTGCTTTTGCTGATGACATTGCATCCGAACGTACGCAAGTATTGCAACCTTAACCCAAGATAGGTTACTCATAACGCTACCGACCCACGCACAACCCGCCTCCCACAGTATTCAGTGACGAGGAACTGCGCAAGATCCGGCCCCCCGTGCTGCTGCTGATCGGTGATCATGAAGTGCTTTATAAACCGGAGCGCGTCATTCGGCGAGCTACCCAACTGGTGTCCGATCTGAAAGCCGAGATCGTCCCGAACGCAAATCATGTTGCTGAATACACCGCTGCCGATGTGGTTAACGAGAAGATTTTGGACTTTCTCGCCGATCAGGCACCCGCCCGAGACACCGTTTCTTGGGCTGCATAGCTTCGAGGCCTTTTACGGCGATTCAACGGAAGCGTATCATGCCCGGCTGATCGCCAGAAATGGAGGAAATATGGACACACCTGCATCGGAAATTGGTTCAAAAGCTGAGACCAATCGTGGCATCGCGCGCCGCTTCGCCGTCCCCACTCTTTTTTAGTTCCTCCCACTCTATTGAAGCCGGCCAACAGGCTGAGCCAGCCGCCCCTGAACCTGATCATCTTCCCCCATTACTTGCCGGACTGCGATTTCAGCTTGCGCCCTCTCTCCAAAGCTCAGGCTGGATTAGAGCTGATGCAATGCCTGGTCAATGCCCGCAACCTGCCCGAACACGGCTTCCCTGAAGTCGCGCGCCTGGTCAGACGAGTCCCGGCCTACAAAATGAGCTACGCTCACTTTGACCAGTTGGGCGAGTATGTCGAGGCTGTGTTGCAATCGAGGAAGAGTGTGTCCATTTGCGGGAGGAATCGATAGGGCTAAAGGCGGCCGCTAGACGGTACGGTCTTCACACCACCGCTCTGTATAGATGGGTTAAGGCAGGGTATATCAGCCGAGACTCAGATGGAAATCAGCGGACTTCTAATTGGAACGACTATCATCTGAGAGACGTATTGGATTCCATTGGGCATCGAACAAACCATGTCAGAAATTGAGATCTCGTGCATCTAAGCTAATAGATCAGCAGATGTAACTGCTCACCCTCCCGCAGGTTTAGGCGAACGCCAAAGCAGAAGCGGTCGTTATACTCGGCAATTCAGACGCGAAATGCCAACTCAGTGGAACCTGCCCCGTGGGGGGGCTTTGCTCCGGGAGGGCAGGCTGAGTAGTTACCAGCAGATTATGATGATTCATTCCAATACAGGTGGAAGCCATAAGTATCTCACTTGATGTCAATAACTTCGGCCCGGGGCCGTGGCCTATGACGCTTTTCGGACAACATTCAGTGAACCGATCAGATACAACTACATGATAATCCGCCATTACCTTCACGAGGGTCTCCGTCATGCTGGCGGACGGGTTACGACCAGTGAGAGCGTGATTCGCCATCAGCATAGTGTAAGCAACTATATGATTGGAGGTATACTCGAAAACCATCCCCAATGCTGGTCACGGTTCTGGGTAGATAGTGGCGTTGTGTGGCGGCGTCTCTGGAAGATAGGAGACGCCGCTATTACGCTTGCAGATACTTAAGCATCTGGGCCTCTGCATCGAATATCTGGTGAAAATAGACCGAGAACTCAGGTAATTGACAAGGGAGTGGCTCATCGCGCGCAGGGGGTTGAAAAACGCTTGCCCACTGTCGCATAATGTACTACAATCCAGCCGGGTAATCTCGCTCGAGAAAGGTCGGCTGGATGGCAGACTGGACTGACGAAGAGTGGAAGTCGGCACTTTCCGCGCGCGGAACAGATGGTGAAGCCAAGGCCTACCAGCGGCTGGGTCAGTACCTGTTCGCCTTCGCAAGCCGGTACCTGAAAAGCAAATCCGCCCTCCATCCATATTTGCAAAGGCAATCAGACGCAGATCTGGATGATCTTGTGAGCCAGTTCGTCCAGCAAACTATTGAAAAAGTGTGGCTAAATTATGATAGCTTTTGTTGGAGATCTCGTGTAAAGACCTGGGCTACCACTATTCTCATACGCGAAATCAGCCAATTTCTTCGTAGAAGTCAGACGAGAAAAGAGATTCTTACCAGTTATCGTGGTTTATCAGATGACGATGATGGCTGTGTTGACCCTCTTGAATATGTAATCGTGACTACAACCATCAATTGTGAGCAAACGCCCGAAACCATCCTTGCGAAGCGAGAACTTATCGAAGATCTAAACGTCGCGCTAGCTAGACTCAGTGATATGCAGAGCTACGCGTTTGTTGAATGTTGTTTACGCGAGCGCCCGGTTTCGGATGTAGCTCAGGAACTCAGAATATCCGTTGATGCAGCGTACCAGCACATTAGCCGCGCTCGCAGAAAACTGCGGATAGCAATGCGCGAATTAGGGTACGAATCGAGTTTTGACTGATGAAGGTGATTGCAGATGCCTGCAACTGACCACAACAATAGAGGCTTGACCGAGTCCGAAAGACTTCGAGCCGCGAAGTATATCTGGTCAGAAATGGAACCAAGCCCTCACTTGTCCGATGAGGATCTTAGTCATTACGCTGAACTCTCTATCAATCAGCCTGAGCGGTTAGCTTCTGAGCAAATGCAAGAGCTCTCCAGGCATCTCATGCAATGCGATGAGTGTCTTGGAGACTATTTACTATTGGTGGAGGCGCTCAAGCAGCCCGGCGATGAGCAATCCCAAGTTTTCGGATTAGATCTTTCATTCCTTGGTCAACCACACCCCCCCGGGACAGAGGCGAAAAAGGATCTAGGAAAATCATCTGAAATGAGCGCGCCCGAAGTCGAATCGGCACAGTTCCGCACTGTTTCGCTGGCTGGTTCACTCACAGCTTGGTTGAGAAAACCTTGGGAGGAGGCTTGGCTCTCTACCTCCCAGGAAACAAGATCGAAGCCCTTCCTTCGAATGGATTGGGTCCGTGTGGGAGGAGTGCTGTTGGTAGCGGGCTTTTTGCTGTTTGGTGGGGTGACTATTTGGCTCAACCGGCGAGTGCCCACCCCTTCGCCGCCGCCACCCCTAATAGCGGCTGCTGTTACAGAGACACCAACCGCGACGCCCACCTCTACCCCAACAGTTGTCCTTCACGCCGCTG
>JAHEME010000282.1 GCA_024643825.1 Chloroflexota bacterium
TCTGTATGAACTGCGGTCAACCAGTTACTGAGGAAGCCAGAGAGAAATCCCGGTCTGCCCCTTCTCTCATCGGGGAACGAAAGGTGTTGACGGCACTATTCGCAGATGTTGTCGGGTCAACAGCCTTGGCAGAGCAGATGGACCCAGAAGATTGGTCTATGGTTATGAATCGTGCGTTCGAGCGATTTTCGCCGCCTATTGAACGCTACGAGGGTAAGATCGTTCGGTTATTAGGGGATGCAATGCTTGCTTTCTTTGGCGCTCCTACTGCCCATGAGGACGATCCAGCACGCGCGGTGCGTGCAAGCCTGGAGATTCTAAAGGCATCACAACAGGTTGCCCAGGAGATCAACGATGAATACGGCATTCCTTTCGCCATACGAATCGGTATCAATACTGGGCCTGTGGTCGTAGGCGCGATTGGCAGTGACCTCCGAACCGAATACACCGCCATGGGAGATGCCGTTAATCTGGCAGCGAGGATGCAGTCGGCTGCGCGCCCGATGACCACACTCATCTCGGAATACACGCACCGTTTTGTGGCCCCACTGTTTGATGCCATTGACCTCGGTCTGATCGAAGTAAAGGGAAAATCCGATCCTGTTCGTGTCTTTGAAGTGCGCGGTGTGAAAGCAGAACCAGGAAAGATCAGAGGGGTTGCAGGCTTAGAAAGCCCGATGGTTGGCCGAGCACGCGAACTTGCTGTATTGATGGAGCAATCCGCTGCTCTCCAGCGCAGCGAGGGACGCGGAGTTGTGATTATCGGCGAAGCGGGCCTGGGGAAGAGTCGCCTCACCAGCGAATGGAAGGCCGGCATTGCCTCTGAAGATTCTGCGTCCACCTTTCAATGGGCTACAGGCCAGTGTCTTTCTTATGGTAAGGGATTGGCTTACCATCTGATATTAGACCTCCTCCGCTCGTTGATCGGTGTTTCATCGGCAGCGAATGAAGCAGAGATTCGTGCTGCCTTGCAGGGACGTATTGAGGATCTGTTTGACGAATCTGCCCTGGAAATTTACCCTTTCCTTGCCCATTTGCTATCTCTAACAATTACGGGCGAATCTTTGGAGCGAGTCCAGCAACTCGACCCTCAAGCGTTGCAAGGGCGCTATTTTGCAGCCATGCGCCAGATGATTAAGAAGATGGCTGACCGTCACCCTCTCATTCTGGTACTTGAAGATGTCCACTGGGCCGATCCCTCCTCGGTAGAAATGCTGACAAGACTACTCCCCCTTGCCCTGGAATCCCCCATTCTATTCTGCTTTGTTACACGACCGGATTTTGATTCATCTGGCTGGAAACTGGTGAATGCCACGCATGAATTCCTTGGGACCCGGACAACGGAAATGGAACTTCTGGCTCTCAGCGATGATGCCAGCCGTGAAATGGTTGCCAATCTTCTGGAGATCGAAGCACTACCAGAGGTCATTCGGGATACGATATTGAAGCGTGCAGAAGGAAATCCCTTCTTTGTTGAAGAAGTCATCAGAATGCTAATTGACCGGGGAGCAATCCATCAACAGGCTGATCGATGGGTTGCCCAAGACCATATTGCTGAAGTCGAGATCCCGGACAATCTTCAGGGGCTTCTTCTTGCTCGCATAGATCGCTTACCTGAGGATGTCAAACATACACTCCGTGTCGCCGCCGTGATCGGAAGGCAGTTCCCAGTCACTGTGTTAGAGCATGTTCTCAAGGATCAAGCTGAATCTTAGGCGCTTGAACACTTCCTTGTTCATTTGATGCCATCAAGGAAATTTGATGATGATCAAACCTGTGCAGCAAGGACAACACACGCCTGACCCCATAGTCATTGCTCGCCGTGATAACGTGCTGCACGACAAGAAGAGTTGGGTTGAGCTTCAGGACATGCTCCCCTCCCCTGGATCGGTAGTGCATCCCGATCTGGCTATTGTGAATGCAGCGCGGGTTTCTTTCCTGGGGGAAAGTAAAGGGCCGGAACAGGATAAGAGATTACTACTCTATCTCCTCAACCATCGCCACACTACCCCTTTCGAGCAGGTCGAGTTCAAATTTCGAGTGCGCGCCCCGGTTGTCGTATGGTGGCAATGGGTGCGGCATCGCACATGGCATTACAACTTCCAGAGTGGACGGTACACCCCGTTTGAAGAAGACGATTTCTACATACCTGCCCAATGGCGCTTGCAGAGTGAATCAAACAAACAGGGGAGTGAGGGCCATTTGGAAGGATTAGACAACAATCAATTGGTGGACGAGCTTCGCCAGTTCACAGCGGAAGGATTCTCTCTCTATCAGCAAGCCCTGAATATGGGAGTCGCAAGAGAACAGGCTCGGCTTTTTTTGCCTGCATGGTGCAGTTACTACATTGCTGTGTGCAAAGTTGACGCTTGGAATTTGATGAATTTCTTACGGCTGCGCCTTGCGGAGGATGCGCAGTGGGAAATTCGTCAATTTGCAACGGCTCTCCATGAGATGTTCCGGGATGCAATGCCCTGGACGGCAGAGGCATTTGATCGTCATATGTCCCCACTGAGTAATACGAGGTAGTGATCTATAGCCAGGGTGATGCTTATGGAGTAACTCGCCTCTCCTAGCTGCTTAATGAGGGTGCGATGATCGAAGAAATTGCCTCAATTAGCTCCGCCTGCGGAATACCCCAACTTACCAGCAGATCGAGGACAGATGAGTCTCTCAACCGCGCTAGCCCCATAGCAATATGAACCGGGCTAACAGCGAGATGATCACGATTCCAGGCTTCCCCAATTGCATACCCAAGAATCTGTTGTACATCTTCATCGAGAGGTATCCGCTTTTCAGCAGGAGTATGGCCTCCGCTTGTCGTAGCCGTACGTCGTAGATGCAACTTTACTTCCTCAATAGAGAGGCCACATTGAGATGTTAGCATCTCCCGAACTGGCCCTTCAAGAACAAGCAACGCCGCCAGCAAGTGAACACTCGTTACAACTGTAGCTCCAACCTGTCGAGCATGATCGGTGGCAATGCTGAGTAGCCATGCGCTTTCAAGGGTAAACCGATAGGCGTGAGTTGCTTCCTCTCGAATGGTGACAGGAGGAGCCACTTGTTGAAGAGCATTCATTTGAGCAAGGACGTCCTGCGGTCGAATCCGCATATCTGCCAATAGCTCATCTGCGGAAGTTCGCTCACTCAATATTCCAACCAAAAGATGCTCTGTGTCCAACCAGCGGTATCCAGACTCCACAGCTGCGACAACAGCCCTCTCCATAGCAGCGCGCGCATCATCGGCCAGATCAAGGCTCCCGTCAGTCCTATCGTACGATGCCGATTGGAGACCTAAGAGATCATGGATTCTTTCAGGAGTTATCCCCGATTCTGCTAGGATCATGCCCGCCATTCCCTTGCCCTCACGCGAGAGTGCATAGAAGAGATGCTGGCAATTCACATACGCATGCCCAAGCCCATCCGCTTCATCCGACGCAAAGGCCAGCACACGATGCAGCCGTTCGGTTGGCTCCGGCCTGTTTGTTGGATCGGTCACGAGGAATAACCAGAGATGCGAACTTGGACAGATTGGATCTGTGTGCGAAGTTCTGCACGCTGCGAAAGAGATGTTTGTGCTGGTGCGGCCAGGACCGTTTCATAGGTATCTTTCAAGTCAGTGACCTGTTTAGCAAGACTTCCACCCGTAGTGAATACCTTGTTCTTGATGGGAGTGACAAGTGTGCCTTCAAGATTTACCTGAATATCAGACCCAAACCACTCTGCCAGGGGATTCATCACATCGTTGTTAATACCGTCAATCATCGCAGGCAGGCTGTTGAGCACAGTCTGCATGGCTTCCAGCCCCGCGCGAGCTTTGTCGCCTGCCCCAAACGGAAGCCTATCCAGCACCCACAAGACAAACTGGGCAATTAAGGTTGCAAATGGTTCAACAGGCTCAACAGCCTGCTGCACCTGCTCTGTTAGCCATTCAATGTCCGCTGCGAGCGCCGTTAGACGCTGCTGAAGCCATCGAATGCCATCACTCGGTCCCGGCAGGGATTTCACGAAGGTGTCGATGGTTGTTTGCCCCTGAAGCAAACCCGCCTGGAAAACGGTCAATACACTAACAACTGTGGCTAGCACGGTCGCAACGGTTTGCATTGCGGAATCTAGCAGTCCATCCAAACCAATGTCATCCAGCGCCTGCCAGAGTGAGTTGACAGTCTCTGCATCTTCTAGGCGAGTGCGGGCATCGCTGAGTTGCGCTTGAAGGTCAGCAACCTGTGTCGAGGCCGCGTTGAGATCACTAATGGCCTGATCTCGTTCGGCCATAATAGCAGCAATCTGCCCTTCCAGATCAGCAACCTGCCGGGCAAGCGCATCGGAGTTGACTGAAGCGGCTCCCCCCGACTGGGAACCAAAAGGGACAACAACTTCGGTCGTTCGATCCGAGCGTCGCTGCTGATTGTATAGTAATGCAGCACTGCCCCCAAGGGCTAGAGCTGCTGCACCACCCAGAGCAACGCGAATTACAAAATCACGCCGCGACGAATCAATTTCCGGCTGACGGATTCCGTCATTGTTTCCATCTTCCTCCGGCACGGGAGGGAGATTCATGAATGTTTCGTCTTCAAAGGAAGCGACTACTTCCCCATCGACAATGCTTTCGTCATCGAGATTCATTGAGTCGTTCATACCTGATCTACCTGTTCATCTACCGTTTTCTGCTGCCTGTTTGATATCCGAGCCGCCGCAACGCTCGTTCATCTTTGCGCCAATTCTTCAGAACCTTTACCCACAGTTCAAGATACACTTTCGTCCCAAGCATAGTTTCAAGCTCAGGCCGTGCTGCTGCCCCCAGTTGCTTAAGAGCGCGTCCATTCTTCCCGATGAGGATGCCTTTCTGACTGTCACGTTCAACAAAGATTGTGGCAGCAATATAGACAAGATTTTCATGCCGTTCCTTGAAGTCCTCAATCTGTACCGCCACAGCATGGGGAACTTCCTGCCCAAATTGAAGGAGCACTTGCTCTCGAATCAGATCGGCAGCATTGTCTCGAACATGGGTATCCGTGATCTGGTCAGTCGGAAAGTAACGC
>JAHEME010000283.1 GCA_024643825.1 Chloroflexota bacterium
CGTAGTTTAGTATCTTTTGAGTCTCTGAAGTGATCTCTATTTGGATTGTCATACCGGATATCATACACACAACCCGATCCGTTTTTCAAAATCGTAGTTTGTGACCGTTTTCAGTATAGCACATCTGCGTGACATTTGATTGGGTAGACCTTCGCCTCTAGAATGTTCGTATGATCACCCAACCCAGGCTGACAACAATGATTCTGCTTGCGGCCCTCATGTCTTGTGGGCCGCTGTTTTCCGCGCCCACACCTACGAAAGTGTCGATCACCCCTTATGTGACACTGCCGTCTTCACCATCGCAAGAAGATGCGACGGTGGAAACCACGGCAGCAGCATCGCCAGAACCAGGCAGCGATGATTTCATCCAAACGTGGATGGATGCAATCTCCGTCAGCAATATGATGCAAACAGTATTCGCCCTATCCAATCTGCCGACACGCCACGTCAACAACTCCACGATCCAGGATGTGGCACAGATTATCTACGATAGGTTCATCGACGCGGGTGGTAATCTTCAGGTGAGTACGGATAAATTTCCTTTGCTATGGAATGGGGTACTAACCACCCAGCAAAACGTGGCCGCCACTCTGCCCGGAACAGACCCCACCGCAGGGATCGTGCTGATCGGTGCGCACTACGACTCGCGCACTGCCGATCTCAACGATGCGGTATCCCCTGCCCCCGGCGCGAACGACAATGCCAGCGGGGTTGCAATCATGCTCGAATTGGCGCGCGTGCTGGCCCCTGAAGCCCGACGTACAACGATTGTGTTTGCGGCGTTTTCCGCAGAGGAAGTTGGCAGAGTAGGTAGCAAACACTACGTGGAGGCTGCGCAGGCACGGAACGATGATATCCGCGTTGTGATCGTGCTGGACATTGTGGGAAATAGTGCTGGTCCAACTGGGGAAGGTAGCCTGCGTGTCTTCAGCGCCGACCCACCTGATTCCCCTTCGCGGCAATTAGCGTACAGGTTCGAAAAGCAGAGCGAACATTTCATGCCCGGCCTTGATATTCAAGTGCAGCCCACTATCGACCGACCGGGCCGCTATTCGGATCATGTGGCCTTTAGCGAAGTGGGGATTCCTGCCATCCGCCTGATCGAACCGATAGAAGATCCCGGTCGGCAACATTCCGCTTTCGATACGCCGGATACGGTCTCCGGGGATTATCTGCGGGTGGTGGCCCAGGTTTTGCTGGCGTATCTTGGTTCGCTGCGGTAAAAGTGGGACCAACCTGCTTACTTAAAAAAGCGGGGGAGGCCTATTCCATCGCTACATATCGTCAGAAACCTCTTCTTGATCGTCTCCACTCCGCCGCCGCACGAACAGCAGTACCAGCAGCAGAATCAACGCTGCCGTCCCCACGCCAAACACAATCGGAACGGTCGCGGGGGGCAACGATGATTCCTCCGGGGTGTCTGGTGCGAATCGGGCGAACGCACAGCCGTCAGTGCAGCCTGGCTCCCGACCTGCAATCTCGGCATCCAGGCAGAATACATCATCATCCGCCGAAGTTGCGGGAATCACAGCACAGCCCTTCGCATCGCAGTCCAGCAGCGAAATCTCCAGCAGCATGTCCGTCCCGATGCCGAGCACCGGGTCAGAGGGTAAGCACACCAACACTGGCGCTTCCCTGCATCGCATCCATATGATAGCTGTGTACCCGTGCGTTTGCTTGACGAACTCCTCGACGACTGCCCCTGAAATCTCGTTGACGCCCACGATCTCGCAGGCAGGCCCCTGAGGGGTGGCAGTCAAAGTAGCCAGCGAAACGATCACTTCTTCCGAGGTGGCGGTTGCCGTCCGGGTTGGAACGGGCGTATCACTTGCCGGAACCGAGGTCGCTTCTTCTTCGGTCGCTTCCGGGGCGTGAGTTGTAACCGTCACGGTACGGGTTGGGATTTCGGTAGCGGTGGGAGTTCGCGTAGGTGGGTCGCAGTCCAGCGGGCAGGTGGAGAACGACTCAAGCGCACCGCATACGCTATCCCCGCACGTTATATTAAGGGGGCAGTCGACTCCACAACTGTTCACTTCCTCTGGGGCGCAGATAGCATCGCCGCATACTGAGGGGCAATCGCCACAGTTGTAGGTCGCTTCCCCTTGATCTGGTTCGCAGACCTGATCGTTGTCGCACACGTTGCCGGGTGACGGTTCGTTAGGGGGGCATCGACCGCAGTCCTTCGGGCACGTGGAGCACGTTTCCCCGAACGTGGTTTCACAGATTTTGTTGCTCGTGTCGAGATAGCAGCCTAGAGCGGGAACTTCTCCCGGGGGTTGGGCCGCCTGCAAGACTGCCCAACCCCCGCTGAATAGTCCTAGCAGCCCGGCGATACATGCCGGAAGCAGGATGCGCCTGACAAAGTCCCTGCTTCCCCGCATGGTGCGGATTTCGCCTTGCATAGCAGCGAGGCGGCCTAGTGCTGATCTGTCGGCGGCGGCACGGGCGGAACCCGCATCGTGCTCGGATCTTCGTCCGCACTCGGTTCCAGAATCGTTGGCGGCTGCTCATAAGTCCGTGGTGCTGGAACTGGGGCTGGGCTGGGTGGTCGCTCACGAGTGACAACCCCTTCCATGCTATCCCCGCTGTCATCGTCGTCGCGACGGCGGCGGATTAGCAGCAGAATGAGCAGCAGAAGCAGCAGCAAGGCCGCTGCCACCAGCAGATACCACCACGGGAACGGCAGCGCGAAGCCTCCCGCATCCGGCGAAAGCGCACATCCGACCGTGCAGCTTGGATTGGTCGCAGCATTGATCGTGAAGCACAGTTGATCGCCATCCAACTGCCCAACCTGGTCGAACTTGCGGCACACCCCCACATCCGAGCAGTCCACCAGACTGATCCGTGTCAGATCCGAGTCAACCGGTTCCAGAATATTGTTGTAAATCGGGATGCACAGCCGATCCCCTGTCTCTGGAACCGGGCATACCCATACTTCCAGGTCTTCCGCCTGCACCGGGATGTAGTCGCCGGGGTTGGCTGAAGTCGCATAGGCCGCCTGCCACCCTTCCGGGCGGCTCTCGTACGGAACCAGTCCGCACTCTGGCTCTGGCTCCGGTGTCGGCGTGACGGTTGGCGTCGCGCTCCCGGTAGCCGTGGCCGTTGCGGTAAGCGTCGCTGTCAGTGTTACGGTCGCCGTAGACGGAGCCGAAGTAGCAGTAGACCCGGTCTTTGTCGGCGCTTTTGTAACGGGTACGGCTGTTGTCGGCACTACGGTTGTCGGTACGACAGTGGTTGGTTCTTCAGTGGGTTGACAGTCGACCGCGCAATTCCCGCTGTTCTCGCAGGCGCTGCAAATGCCGTCGCCGCAGGTGATCGCTACGGTGCAGTCATTGCCTGCCCCGCAGCAGCTATCGACTTCGTGCGCGGCGCAGATGCCATCGCCACACGGGGATGGGCAGTCGCCGCAGTTGGAGGTACATTCCTGTGGCGAATTACATACGCCATCATTGTTGCAATCACTGCATTTGTTTGTGTTGGGGCAGCAGTCCGCCGTGCAGCTCGCGCATGTCTCCTCCGGATCGCAGGTCCCGTTGCCGCAAGTATTCTGGCACTTGCCGCAGTCCGTGGGGCATTTGCTGCATGACTCGCTTGAGTCACAGAAGCCGTCCCCGCAGTATCCCCCCTGGTTCAGGAGTGGGCCAACCCCTGCGAGGCCACCTGGCCCGGAAGGTGGCACTTGCAGATACGCGATCCAGCTTGCCAGCATGAACCCGGTTACCGCCGCCAGTACGATAATAAGCAGCCGCGTAGCGAAGGGAAGATCGCGCATCAGGGGCCCAATTTCGATGCGCCGGGCCCGCTGTGATTTTGTAGTGGAGTGAATAGCCATTGGTTTCCCCCAGAGTTGCAACGAGGACAATACCTGATTGCAGAATAGCATGGCTATCACAGCCGCGCAAGAGCATCTCCTGACAGAAATTTGACAGGTGGCGGAAATGCCTTATACTCCACAACTAATGTTGCACTAATACAACAATTGATGTGCCGCTATCACCCTGAGGATCAAACGCCCGTGACCGATAGCTTTGAAGACTACGTAACTGTCGCTGAGGTGGCCGACCGCCTGAACATCCACCCGGAGTCAGTCCGCCGATTGATCCGTAACAAGAAGCTTCCGGCGCGTAAGTTTGGCAATTCATGGTTGGTCAAACGATCTACGCTGGAGCAGTTTGCCAGCCATTACGATCCACGGCCTGGCAAGAAAGCCACCCTGCTCTAATCGATCCTGAAGCAGGTTGTCCACCCCGATTGTCTGGAGTAAGGGGTGGTTTGCACCAACCTGATGCGTGTACTACACTACCTCTTGTCTCAGGAGAAGGCATGGATCAGTCAGCGATTTCCATTAAAGGTATTCGGGATGGCTTGCTGATCACCGTCAGCGAGGGGGCCTGGGAATCACTGGAAGTGACCCTGCTTGCTACTATCGAGCGTCAGGCAGAGTTTTTCCGGGGAGCGCAGGTAGCTCTACAGGTAGGAGATCGGGTTTTGGAACGTGACGATATTCGCAAGCTGCGGGATCGATTAGCGGCGCATGACGTAACCCTGCGTGCCGTGCTGGGCGAATCGGCGGAAACGATGCGATCCGCGCGCCGCATGGACCTGGAAACCGATCTGGTAGATTCTTCCTCCGCGTCAGATCAGTCGCCGGATGGAGAACTACCACCTATCGATTCCAACGAGTATGGAAGCAGCGGTGTGATCGTCAAAACGACGTTGCGTTCCGGGCGGATCATCCGGCATATGGGCCATGTCGTAGTCATTGGAGATGTCAACCCCGGCGCACAGATCGTCGCGGGTGGTGATGTGCTCATCTGGGGTCACCTTCGTGGGACGGTTCACGCGGGGGCAGCAGGCGATACCTCGGCGCTGGTATGCGCTCTTGATATGCGCCCCCAGCAGCTTCGCATCGCCAATATGGTTGCCATTTCACCCCCGGAAAATCATACGCGCCCTCACCCGGAGATCGCCTTTGTGCGCGAGGGACAGATCGTGGCGGAAGAATGGGGCAACGG
>JAHEME010000284.1 GCA_024643825.1 Chloroflexota bacterium
AGGCGAAAAAGGAGGTCGAACCAGTCAGGCTTCCCACCACGGAGCCAGGGCGTTGGCAGCGCGATTCGTCGCCGATTCCTCACCCAGAGGATAGGAGGGCTGGCGCTGTCCACAATCTCAAGCAAGTCGGAGTCTCCGCGGAAGGTGTCGCGTGCTTCATGCCCGGCGCGTCACACACACAGCAGGTTTTCGGTGCAATTGACAACGGTACCGCCGCGCCTGTGCGCACCCTGCCGTCCTGACTGTTCACATAGTGGCACGATCCGCCATCACACAGGTCAACTGAATATCTCGCGGCTACGATGAGTTCTGAGCGTCGAGACGTGCGCAGTGCACAGGCATCCGCACCCACCGATAATCAAATCTCATCATCCTGTGATACGCTGGCAAATTTCCTTTCGCCGTTCTCTGCGCCGTGTTTCACGGAGGGAAACCGTAGGTGTGGCTGGGGTAACCAAACACCCACGACTCACCAACCGGCGTCATTCCTCCCGCGATACGCGGGCCAACTCCCGGATCAACGTACGCAACCGACGGTCCATCGCATCAATCGCGCTTTGCAGCCGGGTATGTTCATCCGTATCGTAGTTGCCGTGTTCCAGTTGATACTGGCGCTGCACCTTCTCAAACTTGAGATCGGCGATCTGCTGCTCCACCGACTCCCACTCACTGGTGGCCGTGTAGCTGAACTCCACATGATAGCGGTCATCGGGATCGAGGACAGCCGTATCGAAGAAGGTGTACAGGATCGAGTTGAGGGTAATCGCCAACTCGCGGCGCTGCTCGAAGGTGAAATCACCGCCGCGCACCGAAGGTCGCCCCCCCAGCTTGACGATCACAGTGGAGCGAATCCGGTCGGTGGCAATGTGGGCATACGGAAGAATCATCTGCCCGGCCAGTTTCTCCCGGTCGGTCTCCGAGAGGCTGCCCCCGGTGATATGCACATCAATGATCGCCATGCGGTAGTGCCTTTCGCCGACTTGCTGGGGCTACGATTGGGTCTGACGGGTCATGGTTTCCAGCAGAGTCACCTGTGTGCGCAGCGCCCGAATCTCATGCTCGATCTCGGCAGCCATCTCCGGCTCATGAGCAACCGATTCTAAGGTGCGCTCCCGCTGGAGCAGGTTGTAGCGGGCATCGGCCAGACGGCCTGCCAGCGTCTCTCGCTCGTCGGTGGGAGTGAACAGAAACACCACTTGCAGATGATCTTTCGGGGCGGGTTCGCGATCCAGGAAGATCGCCATGATCTTGGTGACGGCCTTCCCCAGCGCGCGCTTCTGCGCGATGGTCGGGCCAACGCCCAGCACCACGGGCCGGAATTCGAGGTACACGTGTACCTCGGAGCACATCACCGGGCCAACGATACCCGCGAACGCCTCGATCAGCCGCCGCTTCAACCCGTCAATCTCGGCGGGTAGAGCCATCAGGCCGAGCACCTCGGCATCGATATGCGGCATTCGTAGCTAGTGTACCCTAGCCGCCCACGTGGAACGTCACCGGGTCGCTGGTGGCAAGCACATCGTACCAGTCGAGGGCGAGGTCAGTGGGGTAGTATGGGCGGATTCCGGTGAAGGGGTCGGCAGCGCCAAACTGGGTGATTAGCGCCTCGGATACGCCATAGGCAGTGACCATAACGCGATGATCGCCTTCCTCCAGCAGCCCAATCCCGACGATCAGATCAGGGTACAGTCGGATGCGATCCTGGGCGGTATCCGGTGCATAGCGATACACGAGGACTGGATCTACCGAGTCACCTGCATAGATGCGAACCTCGTACCACAGCGCGTCTTTCACGCGCGTCCATTGTACGGTGAACTCCTCCATGCGAGAGACGGTCGAATCCGCAGCCGGGGCCACCACATCAAGGGGGGGCGCAGGTGGTGGAGGGCTGTAGGGCGTGGCAAGCGCGGGTTGTGCGATCCCGGCAGCCAGGGCGATCAGAATAACAAGGGTGGCGATTCCAATGATGTGACGCATAGTGCCTCCGATACAGGTACGACAAATGGTGTGCTATTCAGCAGATGATATCCACTCGGTGGGGCTATCGCTGAACTGCACCAGTGAAGCCTGCCGCTGAAAGCCGATCCGTTCATAGACGCGCGCAGCTTCTTCGCTGGCAGTGGTGAGAAAGACGAGATCAACGCCACTGGCAAAGGCGGCCTCGGCAGCATGGGCGGTCAGCGCGGCAGCGATTCCCCGGCGGCGGTATTCGGGCAGAGTGGCGATCCCCACCATTTCGGTGACGTGCCGCCAGATTTCGGTGTACATCCCTGAGCCAACTGCCACATCATCGAGACGGGCGACGAAGGCTCGCCCCGTGATCAGGCGATTTTGGAACTCGCGGATGGCTTCCTCGGTCGCTTCCGCTGATTCGCCAAATCCACGCATGTTGACTTCCCAGCAAACTCCGATTTCGGCGGGATCGGACTCGAACGAGAGCGAACGGAACGATAGCTCTGACTCAGCCGGTGGGTGGATGAGCGCATCGCTGGTGGTGGTCATGATGGGGTTTCGCCATGATTCGCGGAAGCCAGCCTGTCGCAGCGCATCGGCGAACGCGGGCATATGCTCTTCCACAAACTGGGCACGCGCCGGGAGGCCGCGCCGGGAGGCGTACACCTGAAGCTCGGTGACGACCTGCTGCACACCCGTCACCAGCGGCTGATCGGGGATCACAAACTGGTAATCGGGGTTCTGGGCGGGATCGGCAAACACGGAGAAAGGTGTACAGCTTCCGCAGGCAAGGGAGGATTGTGCTTTGCGACGGAGATAGTTTTGAACTCGTTCGATGGCATCCATGCCTGTGGTCTCCAGTGCGTTCGCGCGGTGTGGTCAAAGGGGAATCTGGATCGTTGAGGCAACTATACTGAGTTCGTGCTCAGAATACAATACTCACCAGGCGTGCATGGGAATCAATGTTTAGTGTGTGATCGCTTAGTACTCTGGATTGTTGCGGTTAGATTCTCTGTGCTATAGTCTCTTTGCTCCGATTGTCATTTGGCATCTATAGACTTCAGAAAGTAGCGTATGCAAACATCCAGCACAATCACTTTTGAAAGTCCATCAGAACTTCCTGAGCCTTTTTATCGACGGGAGTTTGGTGCGGCATATCAGGGTGATAGTTTGCAGATGATGCGTAAACTAGCAGATCGATCCATCAATCTCATCCTCACATCTCCACCATTCGCTCTCACTCGTGAGAAAGAGTATGGTAACAAGAGTGCGGATGAATACATTGAGTGGTTTATACCATTTGCGAAAGAATTTCGGCGCATTCTGACAGATGACGGCTCGCTGGTGCTTGATCTTGGCGGAGCTTACTTACCTGGATACCCGGTAAGAACCGTGTATCAGTTCGAATTATTGGTACGTCTCTGTAAAGAGATGGGATTCTTTCTCGCGCAGGACTTTTATCACTATAACCCGGCACGATTACCTGCTCCCGCTGAATGGGTAACGGTGCGTCGTATTCGTGTGAAAGACTCAGTGAACACAGTCTGGTGGCTTTCGGTTAGTGAGTTTCCCAAGGCAGATAACTGGCAAGTTCTTACACCATACAGTGATAGTATGAAACAGCTGCTAGCGGATGGATACAAGCCCAAATTGCGTCCCAGCGGGCATGATATTTCCGACAAGTTCCAGAAAGATAATAAAGGGGCCATTCCACCGAACCTCCTGCGGCTGGCAAACACGGAAAGCAACAGTGCGTATATTCGAAGATGCAAGGAAGCCGGAATTAAGCCTCACCCTGCTCGATTCCCCCGTGCATTTGCCGAGTTCTTCATTGCCTTTCTCACCGAGGTAGGTGACATGGTTCTCGATCCATTCGCGGGATCTAATACTACCGGGTTTGTAGCAGAAAACTGGCAGCGATGCTGGCTGGCATTTGAGCTTGAAGAAGATTATCTGATCGGCAGTCGCTATCGTTTTGAAGAAGTAAATGATCTATTTTCCCCGCTGAGTGAGTAGTGATGGCACGACTGTCTAAGCCTCAGTTACTTTCCCTTGTGACGGTAGCAATAAACGAGGCCGGGTGGCGATTCCTCTATCTGAGTGATGCCCATCCGTTTGAATTGCAAATCTACAGTGATGTAGAAACCTATCGTGTAAGAGCCTATATCTGGAACATAACGCATGGAGGCGGAAGTCAAAGGCCAGCCAACGAATATCGAATTCAGATCACAGGTGTTGAGCAATTCGTCTGGCTGGATGAAGGGAAGACTCTCATTCTGGGCTGGTCTGATGATTTCCATGTGTTTGCTGCATGGGATTTCAACTATCATGACTCGACTCTTGGATCGTCTCCATCCTTGCAGATTCACCAGTCAACTTTAGAAAGTGCTTATACAGATGGATTTGCTGTCCATGAGAAAGGTAATCAGGAACTTGCGATAGCGTTTCGTCCGGCGTTTCTTGTGGACTATATTCGGAGTCTCGAATCGCTACACGCCTTTGGTCAGTACCAATCCGATTTGAATCTTCTGGGTGCAGTGGCGCATGACCCCTACGCTCCCAATGATGCCGAGATTGCAATCACGGACATACAACGCCAAACTACCATTCGGTCCGTTCGGCAATCCCTCCGATCCTCTAACTTTCGGGCACGTGTCCTCTCTGCTTATGATCACAAGTGTGCGTTTTGTGGAGTTCAACTTAATCTCGTGCAAGCTGCCCATATTTTGCCTGTCAGCCATGAAGCAGGGACTGATGAGACTTTTAATGGGATTGCTTCTTGCTATCTACATCACGCTGCTTATGACCGAGCACTGATCACGTTTGATGAAACCTATCATATCCATGTCAATGAAACACAAATCGCTGAACTGATGAACCTAAACCGAGGAGGGGGAGCCGATCAATTCCGTGAGGCCCTTCATCAGATCATTGCACTTCCTGCCGATAAAGCCCTGCGTCCTCATGTTGGATACATTGAGATTGCCAATGATCTTCGTGGCTGGGGCCTGTAACTTTTCTGTTTGTTGTCTATCTGACAGAATCCAAGCGAATTCAATCTC
>JAHEME010000285.1:0-647 GCA_024643825.1 Chloroflexota bacterium
TGTTCCATTGGCTGGTAGCAAACTGGGCAATCAGAGGGCTGATCCCACCCTGAATGACATTATCACCAAGAAACATCACAAATCGATCATCCCCAAGAAAGTCCTGAGATATTTTCACCGCATGTGCGAGTCCCAGCGGGGCTTCTTGAGGGATATACGTGACCTTCACTCCACAGCCACTGCCGTCCCCAACCACTTCCATGATCTCTGGGGCCGTTTCCCCCACCACAATTCCAATCTCGTCAATTCCGGCATCACGAATTGACTCAATAACGCGGATCAATACGGGTTTGTTTGCGACCGGGATCAACTGCTTTGCCCGCGTATAAGTAAGTGGGTAGAGACGCGTTCCCTTCCCACCAGAAAGGATCAACCCTTTCATGGAATCCCCCTGAGATGGATGTTTGAATACTCGCTACGATAGCGGTGGTGGTGCGCCCGTTTGACCAATATCAGCAGAACCCGAATCGATGGATGTGGAAGGGCGTGTGTCTGCCGCATCCATCAAAGCCTGGTCTTCGCTTTCCTCAGAATCTGCTTCACTCTCTTCCTGCTGGGCACGCACATAATCGCGCGCAGCGGAAATTTCGCGCCGAGAAATATACATAGCTGGCTTTGAGTCCGCTTCCCCCGATACCCCGGAGGGA
>JAHEME010000285.1:657-5006 GCA_024643825.1 Chloroflexota bacterium
TTCCTCACGAGGGGCCTCACTGATCGCTTCTGGCTCGTCCTTCCAGGCGGGGTGTCGATCAAGAGCAGAAAGGTCTTCCCCTTCTACAGCACGGAGCATCAACGCGCCTGCGCGCACCCCCCTCCAGCGCAGCATAGCACTGCCGAGTTCGGCATCGGCGTGTGATGGCCCTGCTCCCACATAACCCGGCCAGTCCTTCATCTTGTAGACCTGCCCCCACTCAACCGTGCGAAGGCGCTTATAGCTCGGATCCACCAGTTCTGGGCGTAGATGAAGCATCATAGATGTCTCGAACATCGAGGCATGAACGCTGCCACGCAGAGCGACTTCCTCTCCCGGCGTAAGCGGGCGGCCCAAAAGAGTCGCTAAACCCGGTTTTACATCACTTGCCGCGCCCGCCATGACATATCCTGTCGGCTCCCACATCACCAGACCCGGAACCTCATTTCGCAGGGTGGCGCAGACTTCATCAAGCGCAACAATTTGCCCAACACCGCCGTGAAAACTGACCGGGAAGATCGCGCGGAATCCATAGCGGATCATGTGGCCACAGACATCGCGAACCAGTGCCTTCAGCGTATCAGGTTCTACCCACACGCTGCCCGCATTGGAAAACAGATCAGGGCGACGAAGGTCGATAGGGTCTGTACCGTAAGGCAACGAGGGCATCATGAGAACGTGGAGGGATTTGTTCTCTTCCAGGAGCCAGGCTGCCGCCGCCAGCAACATCGCCTCAACTGCAAAATCATCGGTTCCCAGGGGGAGGTGCTCGCCATGTGTTTCCATCATGCCAACAGGCAGCACGACGACGGTCTGCACGCGCTCTAATTCACGCAGCGTCTTCCAGGAAATATGGGCCAGCCGATGAAGCCGCTGATGGGCCATGCGCGTAACCATAGAATTCTTATCTCCCGAATGCAAAGTCTGTTGTTTCTTAGCTGTGCCCAGGATGGCTATTCGCCATAGTAGCTGCCCATCTTCGAATCGCGCGGGGCATTCGTCAGGACGACACCCAGAATACGAACGTGTATCCGTTCAAGGAGTTCGCGCGCCTGCTCCGCGTGATCGCGCCGAGTGGCTCCAGCACGCAGCACCAGAAGGGCACCATCCAGTTTCGATGCTAACAGGGCTGCGTCTGTGACCGCAATGACTGGCGGAACATCATACAGCACAATATCAGCCATTTTTGCAAGCTGGGCAATGATCGTGTCCATCTTTTTTGATCCCAACAAATCCGCCGGATTTCCTGGAATCGCGCCGCTGGGCAGCACGCGCAGATTTTCAATCCCGGTCTCAACCAGAGGCAGCGTCTTTCCCGTTTCGAGTGCTGCGTTTGTCAGGCCCGGTTCTCGTTCGATTCCCCATATCTCATGCTGGGACGGTCGGCGAAGATCACAATCGACGATGATTGTGCTATGTCCACTCTGGGCCAGCGTAACCGCCAGATTCGCCAGTGCGGTGCTCTTGCCCTCATCGGGTGCAGGGCTGGTTATGACCAGCGACCTCACCGGATCAGACAGACTGGAGAACAGCAGATTCGTCCGTAAACTGCGGAATGCCTCCGCCGCAGCGGAGTGTGGATGGCTTAATGTGATTAAGTTAGCTTGCGGCATTCATCATCCTATCGCACATATTGATGGCACAATCATACCGATCTGGTGATCCGTTAGGTATCTGTCGGGGGGATCGTCGCCAGGAGTGGTAAAGACAGCAACCTATCCACATCCTCCGAGGATCGAATCACGCCAGTATCCATAAACTCAAGTACGGAGACAATCCCTAACCCAATGAGAAGTCCAAGGATTGCCCCGGCCAGCGTGTTGATTTTCGTTTTCGGCTGGTCAAGGACGTAGCGTGGATCATCAATGATCTGTGCATCAATGCGATCTTCCCGCCGGACTTTCTGATTTTCCTGATCTCGCCAACTAATAAACAGATTTGCCCAGGTACGCGCAATATCATTCGCCGTATCGCCGTTCGGCTGCTCTACATCGATCTGAATGACCAGACGGGAGTCATCGCTGGCAATGGTCACATCGCTGCGCAGTTCTTCCGGGACAGTATCCAGTTTGAGCACATCGATCACATCCGCCGCACGATAATTGCTATCCATCCACGCAACATACGAACGTAAAAGCGTCTTTGCGGCCTGTGCTTGTCCAAAGTCGGTCCGGGACGGTAGCACCAGAACTTTAATCGTGGACTTATAGACTGGCGCTGTTTGCTCCTTGATGGTGCTGAACACAAACGCAGCCACAGCTGTTAGTAATGCCAGCAGGAGCATA
Organism: Chloroflexota bacterium; assembly: GCA_024643825.1. Classification (GTDB taxonomy): domain Bacteria; phylum Chloroflexota; class Anaerolineae; order Aggregatilineales; family UBA3940; genus JAHEME01. The sequence continues at coordinate 2,943 of JAHEME010000285.1, forward strand.
ATCCAGCCCCGCCGGAACAGAATCCTCAGATAAACTTGAAATGCCATAAGTACCTCTTCCTGCCTTCTAATACGCAGAGCCGTTCCGCTAACGACGCATCCCCCGGCGGGGAATCTCCGCCAGCACCGTGAATCCTGTGGCTTCCACATCCTGCCGTTCATGCAATGTTGGGTCCAAATAATCGACCAGAAAGGCGAGCGCAAGACCTGCCACCAACCCCAGTGCCAAGCGAATCAGCGGATTCAAGCGGGCAGTAAGAGATTGCGGCACTCCCTGAATCACCGGATCATCCAGCGCGATTACCGTAACCCCACCCTGCCCGAACTGGGGGAAGTAATCCACACTTCGCTCGCGTAGAACGATAATCGCTGCCCGCGCGATAGCTTCCAGTTGATCCGAATCTGACCAGCTCAGAAACAACACCATCACGCTGCGTGCATTGTCGGCAGAAACGGCTGGCTGCAACGCACTCGGAGGAATTTCTTCCCCCTGCTCCGCAAGTGCGGCGCTCAGTTCATCAGCAAAACTACTGGTCTTCACCCAGTCCGTCAGCGCATTGACAACATATTCGGAAGCGAGCCAGGGATAATAGTTGCGATCTTCATAACCGAGCACAGGCCCTTCCGGTGGCTCGGCGGCGGTAAACCGAATACTGGTGGAATAGCCACCCCCTGTCGGGGTAGTCATATACCCGTAAACCGCATAGCCTAATGCGATCAGGCCGGGCAGAGCAATCAACCACCAGCGTCGCAGGACAATCTTCCAGAGTTGGCGTAATTCCAATGTACTTGATCCTCTATCCACGCCTATGAGAAGCGCGCTGTTCATCGTACCGCGCCTCGATAAATGCCGCCAATTTACGATGGAAAACGGCGGCATCAAACAGCTTCGCGTTTTCCACACAGTCCGCCGTCTCAAACGCCTCTGCGTCAAATTCTTGTAGCACATCCTTCAAATCTGCAACCGTCTGGTGCTCAAAGAACACCCCGGTTGTGCCTTCGATCACAGTATCCAGCGCCCCACCACCACGAAACGCAATCACAGGGCGACCCGCTGCCTGTGCTTCGACAGGGGCGATGCCAAAATCTTCCATACCGGGGAAGAGAAATGCCCTGCACCGTGCCAGTAAATCCGGCAAATCCGCATCTGGCACACGCCCAAGGAACTTCACAGTTGGCCCGGCTATCGCTTCCAGGCGCGACCGATCCCGTCCGTCCCCTGCCACTACGAGGGGAAGATCAAGTTCGGTGCAAGCCCGAACAGCGAGATCAATTCGCTTATAGGGAATAAGTCGGGAGACAACCAGAAAATAATCCTCGTGAGTAGCATTCGGCTGATAGCGTTGCGTATCGACAGGTGGGTAAATGATAGTCGATTCGCTGTTATAGAAATGGGCGATTCGCTGCTGAATATCCGACGATATTGCCACAAAGTAATCGACGCGTTGGGCGGCTTCATAATCCCAACGCCGAAGCTGCGAGATCACGGGTCGGATGATCGCAGCCATTCCTGCGGTGATGCGCTCGCGCGCGGCGTACGCATCAAACTGCCATACATATCGGGTCGGCGCAAGGCAGTAGCAGATGTGAAGCGCATCTCCCGACATTACTCCGTGGCAGAATCCGCTTTTGTTCGACAAGATTACATCGTAATCGCTGAGATCGAGTGCGCCGAAAGCACGCGGATACAGAGGGAAGTAAGGCTGCTGATAGCGATGGATTCCGGGGAGTCGATCCATCCAGGTGACGCGGATGTCCCAGCTCCGGTAGACGTCAGGCATACGGTCGGGCGCATACATAGACGTGTAAATGGGCGCATCCGGGTAAAGACCCGCCATCGCCTCCAGCACATTTTCCGCGCCACCAAGCTGGTTCAGCCAGTCATGAACCAAGGCCAATCTCATAAAGTATTATCCTATCAGGCGGCTGCGGAGAGGATCAAAACTCAATCGGTGAAGATCGCAAGGCCCTTTAGACTCAATAGCGGCAATGTGCTCGGGAGTCCCGTAGCCCTTATTTGACGCAAATCCATAACCCGGATACCGGGCATCATAGGCAATCATGA
>JAHEME010000286.1 GCA_024643825.1 Chloroflexota bacterium
GCACGTATCCAGCGTGCGGCTGAGTGACATAGGAAGGATCGTACAGGAAGAATGGGAACAGACCGCCGTCCTGCGTCCGTACGTGGAGCTAGACGCGTCTGTCGTGATGCCGAATCATTTTCACGGGATCGTGATGATTCAGGATGATGAAACAGATCTCGTTGGCGATGTAGGGGCAAGGCGCGCCTTGCCCCTACGCTATGCGCCCAGGAAGTTCGGTAAACCCCCGGCTCGTGCGCTTTCTTCGATAGTGGGTGGGTTCAAATCGGCGGTGACGCGACGCGTTAATGAACTCCGAGCCACGCCCGGCGGGGTGATCTGGCAGCGCAACTACTATGAGCACATCATTCGTAATGAAGCGGAACTCGGCATGATCCGCACATACATTGAGGGGAATCCGGGGCGGTGGATCGAGGATCGGTACTACATGCGATAGTCCGTTGTTCCGCGCAGATGCGGCGCATCTAATTGCTTAGATGCGTTACAATCCCCGGTATGAACGCTCTTGAAACACTTCGCGACCTGGGGGTAGACCCCAAGAAGAGTCTCGGTCAGAACTTCATGACCGAGCCTGCCGCGCTGCGACGGATGCTGGACGCGGCGGAGATTGAGCCGGACGACGTGGTATTAGAGATCGGGCCGGGACTCGGCGCGCTGACCGACCTGCTGGCGGAACGCGCCCGGCGGGTGGTGGCGGTCGAGATCGACGGGCGGTTCGTGCCGTATCTGCGGGGGCGGTATGCGTCGATGCCGCACGTCGAGATCGTGCTTGGCGATATTCTGGAGATCGACATCGGGCACATCCTGGGGGCGGACGCGGATCGGTACAAAGTCGCCGCCAACCTGCCGTACTACATCACCTCGCCGATACTCCGTCACCTGCTGGAAGGCGCACACCCGCCAAGTCTGCTGGTCGTCACCGTTCAATGGGAGGTCGCGCAGCGGATAACGGCGGCCCCCGGCGCGATGGGGCTGCTTTCGGTTGGGGTGCAGTTTTACGGATCGGCGACCATCGCGGGGAAGCTCAAACCGGGGAACTTCACCCCTGCACCGAACGTGGATTCGGCGATTGTGCAGATCGAAGCGCACCCGGACGGGCCGCCTCTCACGGGGGATGCGCGGGATCAGTTCTTCCGCATCGCGCGGGCGGGGTTCAGCCAGCCGCGCAAACAGCTTCGCAACAGCCTGGCGGCGGGATTACACCTCGCGCCCGGCGATGTGGTAGACTGGTTGGGGACGGCAGGCATCGACCCACGACGCCGCGCTGAGACACTCTCAATTGATGACTGGCTGGCGGTGTATCAGGCCGCCGAAGGGCGCATCGCGTCCCTGAATCCTTGACCCTTGATCCGATTGCACAATGGATGAACGTAATGACAGACGCACAGAACGTACCTGCTGATTCGGCTCCCTCGCGGCGGCGCATCGCGCTGACCGTACTGATCCTGATCGGGTTGATCATCGTTGGAATCCTGATCGGCATCTTCAGCGTATTGTGGGGCGGGCCTGTCGTGCCGCCACCGGAGAGCTTCGCACCCGGTTTGCGGATCGTGGCTTGCCTCGGAGGGGTGCTATGACCTCCTCGGAAGGGCGGCGGCGCGATTCGCGGCGCGGCTCCCGCACACGCATCGACCGCACGAATCGCAACATCCTGATCGGCGGGGCGGCAGTGATCGCGCTGGCGGTGGTGGCGTTGATCGTGGTGCTGCTGGTCTCCGAACAGGGCGCGACCAGCCACCGCGTCGAGGTGATCCCGCGCAACCTCGATGTGTGGGCTGTGTACCCCGACGGGCGCGTCGAGTTCGCTACTCTGTTTTACACGGGCGATCCCGCTGACCCGACGCAGAGCATCCAGACGCTGACTGCCGCGGGGCCATTGATCGCCGGGGAAGACTCGGTGATCCGGCAGGCGGTGATCGGCGGGGAGGAAACGAGCGTCGAGGTGCGGCAGGGGCCGGGGCAGGACGCCAACCTGCAATTCCAGCTATTCACGATCACACGACCGCCCAGCGCCGATCCGTATGGCGTGGATGTGATGACCAGCACCTCGCCCTACCTCAGCCGGACGGACTCAGGCGGGTATGAGATCGCGTTAGGCAACGGGGATGCGGGGGCTTACTCGCAGGTGATCGTAGCGGTGGCGCTGCCGACGGGCTCGACGGTGGAAGAACCACCCGAACTCGCTTGGTATCGGGATGTGCGCGTTGGCGGCTGGCACGTCTACTACTTCGATACCACGCAGGAGCCAGCCAGCGCGTCGATCCGCATGACGTTCACGCCGGGGTCGAACACGCCGAAGCCGCCCGACGTGATGGTCGTCGATAAGCGGCGGTGATTCCCCGTTATCAGGAGAGGTTTCCATGAGAAAACTGCTTCGAGCAATCTTCAAGCGCGACCATATCCTGGTACTCTTGCTGGTGATTGGCGCAATTGTCGGAGCGACCGGAATCCCGCAGCGCTTTGGCTTTGGCTCTGAGCAAGTGATTCTTGCCCTGTTAGCGGTGCTGGCCTTAGATGCTCTCATAGAGAGGATTGGATATCTGGATCGAATTGAAAACGAGATTTCCGAATTGAAGAATCGGATTGATCCGCAGGCAAGGGCTAAAGACATCATCCATACCAGAGATGATATGCAACCGTTTGATGTGTGGCTCAACGAGACTGAGGAGCTTTGGGTATTCGGCAGGGATCTCAAGGAACTTCTGTCACGCTATGGCAAACGCATTGCAGAGGCAGCATCGCAGGGGAAGAAGTTTCGCTTTCTGATCGTTGATCCCTCCGCAACAGAAGTAATCACGACTATCTCTGCCAGCAGCTATTTAAGCTCCAGTCTAGAGAGGCGGCAGGCATCGATCCTCCAGGGGTTTGAAATCCTTCAGGAGATGGCTCGGACATACCCGGAAGCAGTGCAGGTCGCACTTGCCAACTGGGTTCCAACAAACTCGTATGTCATTGCCGATCCCTCGAAACAGCGCGGAAAGATGAGTTTGGAGGGATTTGGGTATAAAATAACTTCTGGACAGCGTCGCCATATGCTGCTGACAAAATCCTCAGACAAAGACATCTTTGAGTTCTACATGGGACAATGTGAGGCCATGTGGGAAGATGCACATAAGCGTCTTCCGATGGAGTAGGAAAGCTCATGAAAGGTTACCCTCTAATCGTAGCAACCGACGCAACCAATACGGCGGTCTATGCGCTCGATTTCGAGACTATCCACGAGCAGGGAATTCCTCACCGTTCGGTTCATCTTGAGATTGTGGATCAGCAGGGGCGCTACCTCGTCTGGAACCGTTCTGATGGACGGCTGGAGATCCCCGGTGGGCATGTAGATTGGCTTTCTGATCAGGATCGGGCCGAAACCTATGAAGAGGCTGGCGTCCGAGAGATCATCGAAGAGCTAAATCTTCTGGAAAACTGGGGGCTAGATTTTCCGAGTGCGTCTGAGAGGCTTCAGAAGCATCTCGACTTTGCTGCCCGACTGGAAAACAACGTTCCCAGCTCTCATGGGAAGAACCACGAATGGGTAACTGTATTCAAGCTCCAGTGGCAGCAGAGTTGGGGTAATCCATGTGATGCTGGCTGGATTTCGAGCAGCGAAATGAACGCGCCCCACTGGTTGTCTTTGACTGATATTCATCAGGAGAGCATGCAGGGAGTGGCGCACATCAATGCCGCACTGCGTCTTTTTCTACAGCGGCACAGGATTCCCGCATAAGGTAAGCAAGAGTCCCGAATTTGTGGATTTCAGAAACACACAACCCCGGTCAATGCCGGGGCTGTGGTTTTTCTGACTATTGATTGCTACGGAGTGCACACATTTCCCTGGCAGTCATAGCAGACTGGAGCGGCTCCAGTGCCACTGCACTTACAGGGGCAGGTATTGCCATTATCTCCGCCACGGTTATTGCCACCATCGTTATTGCCACCGTTGTTGTTGCCACCATCGTTATTTCCGCCGGTACTTCCCCCCGTCGAACCAGGGTCGCAGAGGGCGGCGTCATAGCATGCGCCTCCAATGCATACGGGGTTCACCCCGGCACATTGGGCAGCGGATTGGCACGGATCGTTGCAACCACCCTGACCATCACCCGGAGGGCGACAGGCGGGTTCGTTGGTTGGGTCTTCGTTTGCCAGGGTACAGCAGATTCCATCTCCCAGATCCAGAACACAGGGGCCGCCGGTGTCGCCGCCATCCGTGGCCGTCCCGGTGGTGGTTCCAGTTGAACTGGTTTGCCCAGTGGTGCCACCATCGTCCAATCCTACCGTATCACCGCCTGTGGTCGATCCGGCGGTATCACCACCCGTGCCCGATCCACCTGTGTCGCTGCCCGCTGAATCTTCGCTGGAATAGGCGAGACCGGGCGGGATGGTCAGGGGAATCTGATCGCAGGAGCCAGTGATCGCTTCTTCCGGCGTATAGATGATGTATTCGACACTGAGCGGATCGCCCATCGCTTTCACGGTGAAGATGATCACATTCTGCCCATCACGGGCGCGGGCTGCATAGGTGTGCCCCTGCACGACAGTGACGCCATCCCGCTTGTAGGTCACTCCACCCGGCAGCGTGACGCGGTACAGCGGGGTGTCGCCGACCTCGCCGAGGTCGAGCAGACCTTGCTGCCCCTCCTGATCGCCCATGAAGATCGGCTGATTATCGGTCGTCAGCGCCCAGTACAGGTCGCTATCAGCCCCCTTTGCGTTCGTGATGAAATTGAGGCCGCCTTCCAGCCCGGTGGAAAGCGCGGCTGTATTGCTCTGCGGACACACGGGCAGGGTGATCTGCCAGCATTCCGTGGCAGGCGACTCCCCTACCTCGTTGAAGGACGAGATCGTGTACTGATAGGTAGCCCCACACCACGTATCGAGATCGCTAAAGGCCGGATGATTGGCGCTGGTAGCCCCGGCAAAGGTCAGCGGTTCTTCCTGATCGATGCGCTGACGGTATACACGGAAGCCAACTTCGTTGTCGCTGTTATCGGCCCATTGCACGAATATGTC
>JAHEME010000287.1:0-4155 GCA_024643825.1 Chloroflexota bacterium
GGCGTGGCGATGAATGCTTTTCTCGGCGCGCTGATCTCGGCGTTACTGCTGCTCACCAATCGGTTCCCCGAAGTGCAGGCCATCCTTAGCTGGCTGATTGGCGGCCTGCGTGGTCGCGGGTGGCCTCACTTCATGGTCGTTGTTGGCCCCGTGTTGTTCACCGTGATCGCGCTCATGGCCTTCACGCGCGATATTAACCTCCTCCTGCTCGGTGAAGAGACCGCGCAGGGGCTGGGTGTCGATGTGCCGCGGACGCGCTTTGCGCTCATGGCACTGGCATCGCTGGCAGCGGGGGCGGCGGTCAGCATCACCGGGCCGATAGGGTTTGTTGGGCTGCTTGTGCCGCACGCTCTTCGCTTGATCGTTGGGCCAGATTATCGGTTGCTCATGCCAGCTAGTGCACTGGGGGGCGCGTTTTTTCTGGCCTTGATGGACACCCTCGCCCGGCTGATGCTTCAGCCTGCCGAGCTTCAGGTCGGCATCATCACATCGCTGCTGGGCGCGCCGTTCTTTCTGTTTCTGCTTTCTCGCAATCGCCGTTTACTTCGTACTCTCTAGGAGAAAATCTGATGCACAAACGAATTTCCTTACTGGCCTTCCCTGCACTGATTCTGGCGCTGCTGTTGAGCGCCTGCGCTGCTCCTGCTCCAGCAGCGACTCAGGAACCTTCACCACCTCTAGTCGATACGCAGGAAGCCGCATCCGAGCCAGTCGTAGCGGCTACCGAGGAGGCTACAGAAGAAGCCCCCGTCGAAGGGGATTTCCCCCTTACGGTGACGGACGCGCTGGGCAACGAAGTGACCATCCCCGCAAAGCCACAGCGGATCATCTCCCTGACGCTGGGCACAGACGAAATTCTGCTGTCACTGGTTGGCCCGGAACGGCTGATCGGCGTCACCTACCTGGCGCAGGATGAGACCACCAGCAACATCGCCAGCGATCCCGATCTGGCGAAGGTAGCCAACAGCCTAGAAGCCGACCCGGAGCAGGTCATCGCCCTCGAACCCGACCTGGTGATCGTGGCGTCCTTCACCAACCCGGCGGTGCTGGATCAACTCGTCAGCGCCGGGCTGACCGTGTATGTTGTCGGCAACTTCATCTCGATTGATGCGATGGAAGAGAACATCCTGCAAATCGGCGCACTTGTTGGAGAGGATGCTGCGGCACAGGCGATGGTCGCCTCGATGGACGAGTCGCTGGCGGTAGTGGCGGATGAAGTCTCCCAGGCAGGCGGCGATCCGCCCCGTGTGCTGTACTTTACCAGCGGGGGGTGGGTCGCTGGCTCTGCTACCACAGTTGACGATATGATCGTGCGGGCAGGTGGAGTCAATGCCGCCGCCGAAGCTGGTCTGGTCGATTGGAATCAGGTCGGCGAGGAAGCTGTTCTCACCATGAATCCTGATGCCGTCATCCTGTCGCCCTACGTCACCGATGATGAATTCAAGACCAACCCGGTTTATGCTACCCTCAATGCCGTGGTCAGTGATCGGGTGGTGACGATCAGCGATGCCTACATGAGCGCCACCTCGCAGTACATCGTGCTGGGCGTCGAAGCGGTCGCTCACCTGCTGCACCCGGAGTTAGTTTCCGCACCGTAATCAGGAATCGGTGGGGCAGGAACACAATCCTGCCCCACGCGTCCCTTCCGAGAAACCGATGACACCACACGAACCCAATGCCCGATCCCCTCTGATAGAAACGCAGTCGCTTACCTTTTCGATTGAACAAGCGTTGCTACTGCGGGATGTTACGCTTACCCTACGGGAAGGCGAACTCGTCGGGCTGATCGGGCCGAATGGGGCAGGAAAATCGACGCTGCTGCGCGTGCTGGGAAGTCTGTGGTCGGGAGCATCGGGGACGCTGGAACTGGCAGGCAAACCCCTGGCTACCTATTCCGCGCGGCAGGTGGCGCAGATTGTGGCTCATGTTCCGCAGCTCACAGTCATGGACTTTGCCTTCACGGTGCGAGAAGTGGTACTGATGGGGCGCAGCCCGTATTTGGGTCGGTTAGACCTCGAAGGGCCAGAGGATCGCCGCATTGCAGAGGAGGCGATGGAAGCGATGAGCGTGCTGCCTCTGGCGGATCGCTTTGTGAACACGCTCTCTGGCGGGGAGCGTCAGCGAGTATTCATTGCGCGGGCGCTGGCACAGCAACCCCGCATCCTGCTGCTAGACGAACCAACGGCTAACCTGGATGTGCGTCATCAGATCGACCTGATGCACATGGTCACCAAGCTTGCGCGGGAGACAGGACTGGCAGTGCTGGCAGCCATCCACGATCTTGACCTCGCCGCCTACTTTGGTGATCGATTGATCCTGCTCAATCAGGGGCGCATTGTGGTGGACGATACCCCTGCCGCTGTACTCACTCCCGATCACCTCGCCGAGGTGTTTCATGTGCAGGCGCGCACGTTTCATGATCCCTTCACCAGCAACCTGCGTTTATCCCTCTCGCTAAATGGGCATCACGACGAACTCGCGGAATCGCGCTCCAAAATTCGCCATGAACAGACCTGATCACCGCAAATACTACGTGTTTGTCACAAGCGAAATGAACGGAAACGGTCACAGAACGTGTTACGAAATGCAGCCAGGGTCGCGTCCATTCAGCAGCACATCCGCGAGGTTCGCTGTCTCTGGCAAGAGGAAATCCACCCCTGCCGCTTCGAGTTCGTCCCGCATTCCGTAACCGCACAGCACGCCACACGTCCATGCACCTGCCCGCGTGCCTGCTCGTATATCTACAGTCGTATCCCCGACCATCAAACAGCGTTCTGGCTCTACGCCCAATTGCTGGGCGGCAGTTAGCACAGGCTGCGGGTGTGGCTTGATTCGCCACGTGCTATCGCGCCCTGCGTAAGCTGCAATCTGATCTTCCAGCCCCAGACGATGAGTGAATTGGTGCTGCTCTTTCACCGTACGTGTGCTAACGATTCCCAGTTTGTAATGCTGTGCAAGTTGGCGGAGCATCGACTCAACCCCCGGGATTACAGGAAGATCGTCTATCGAGCCGATTCCCTGTAGAGCAATCATCAGCCGCATCAGGGGCGCATCCAGCCCCAGCCAGTCAAATACCGTGAATGCGGCGTTTACCGGAGATTCTATTCCCATGACCAGCCGCCTAGCCTGACGTTGTGCTCGTGCCGGGTCTCGATATACACGGGCCGCACGCTGCGCCCACTTCGCTACATCGTGATTATCGGTATCGATCAGTGTCCCATCCAGGTCGAATAGAATGGCATCAAGGTCATCAGAATTGAACGGCAGAATACTCAATTTGCACCTTCAGAGGGCTGTCTGAACTGGTCAAGAATGGAAATCTTGCTGTTATGGAGATTACGGAAGATCATACATTCCACATAACAAAAGTATTACAATTGTCACTTTCTCAGGTACAACTTCCTCGTAACATTTCTTGAGGATATAGAACTGGTTTGAATATAGTTATAGAATGACACTTATACCGGGACTCGTGTTTCTACTCATCATTCTGGCGTCGATTTCTTCTGGCAGCAACTACTTGATTTGCAGTCGCAATCCATCGCCTGATATCCGGGGAAAAGTGCCCAGGAATATCAAGCATACGTTGGATGTCTTCTGGTCGAGATCGGGAGAGATGCTCAAATGTCTCAACCCCATGCAGCCGAAGTTGTGAAGCATATAACGTTGCCAGCCCCGGAATTTCGGTCAGATCGTCGGGGCCGTCGCTGCCTGAGCCAGACGGCAAAGACAGGGGCAAGGCTGCGCGCGTGACAGCTACACTCTCGTGCTGCAAAATAAGGCTACTCGCCACTGGGCTATCGACTGCTTCGGTCGATTTGAAATTCTGGTTCAGGTTCTGGAATTCTTCGTTCCGCTGGTCGAGAAGATGCTGTTCGCGGGCGATGTCTTTTTCCCGCAGTTCCCGTTGACGTATGACACGCTGCCTTTCTGAATCACGCCTGTCCAGCAGGGCTTGCGCTTCATTAAGTTCCGCAGTCTTAGAACGAAGAGTCTGATGGAGCATTCGCAGCTTATCATCCTGCCGTTGAACCTGCTGAGTGAGGCGATTGATCTTCACCTGATAGCTATCGTGCATATCCTGGAGAGCATCTAGCTCTTCGATCCGCTCATTCAATCGGGAAAGCATGGCTTCGGTCTTATCGTTATCGAATG
>JAHEME010000287.1:4165-4994 GCA_024643825.1 Chloroflexota bacterium
CCGGGATGGGTTGGGACAGACGGTGCTGTACCTGTCGAGACAGGTTGTTCTTCGATGTCTTTCAGAAGGCGTGTGAATTCTTTCTCTTGGGAGGAGATCTGAGATCGGAGCGCCGCGATGTCTTCCTTCAGTTTCGCGTGATAGACCTCCATCTGCAACCGTAGGGTTTCGGCTTCTTTGATGGCTGTTGATGTATCAATTGCAAGCGCATGTGGCTGTATATCGGCTTCTGTGGGAACTGAAACAGTTTCAGGGGAAGCCAGAGGCTGAGAAGATCGGCGTAAGAGCCGAACCCGGATGAGCCAGCCCAGGACAAAGCCTATCAGTAATCCGGCGATGGGGAGCAGGTAGAGTAGCGAATTCATGGTTAGCACGCAGGAACCCGATAATTTGGGGTACACATTTGCCTAACAACGGGCTATGATTAATGTTTTCTATAATCATTTTGTTTTGCTTCTCATAATGATACGGCTCTTGGGGCAACTCGGCAAAATGGTTTTGCCTGCACCTTTGAGGTAACAGGGTATACCCGCAAGTCTGGCGGTAGCACGATCATGGCACTAACAAGCATCACTGACATTCTGACTGGTAGTTTGATGAGCCTACTGAGCAGGCTCATCGAACGTGCCCAGGATCAGTACGAGACCACGGATGCCCCCAGCTGGATCGTGATCGAGCACTGGGTGCGCAATGTCCATGATGAGGCCGCTATCCGGGCGGTGATCGAGGATGCGCAGAACGAATTTGTTCGCTATGTCCCCGCACAGGCGCATTGGCTGGCATTGTTCGCTGATCTCCTTCGCTATGGGGGCGACACGATCCCGGAATT
>JAHEME010000288.1:0-3802 GCA_024643825.1 Chloroflexota bacterium
TTCCCGCCAGATTCCCGTTCCGTACGCGGCCAATGTGAGTAGCGATTCGCCAGGATCTGACCAGGTAAGGATTGTGCACCAATCTGCGTTCGCTGTCTGGGTTAGCTGAATAACTAACTCTCGCATTTGCTCTAAATTGACGGAAGACCTATGTGTTATAAGAGGCCCAATTTGCATTGCTTTCCTTAAACAGCGACCGACATCCGCCGAGATAAATCGCTCTGAATTTGCAATACTCCGTATATCTGCCAGGCCGACAATCACGCCCTCGCTCTGAATGGGAATGATTAGCATTCGCGCGAAATCACTCGCCCTAGTGTCAGGCGACCGTGTGTTTTCATAGTAGAAAGTTGCTGGTTTGCTGGAAGATAGTGCCTGTTGATACATCGGCATTTCAGCCAGAGTGAGGGAGGGACCATTGTTCTCCCATATTGCAGAGCGATACTCTGCGAGGCGCGTGACGACATTAGTTGAGGGATTCCACTCGGAAAGCACGCACCAATGAGCCTGGAGAGCACGCATTGAATATCGCGCGATGCCATTGAGTACCTGATCGAAGTCGAGAGGAGAGGAGATTGCATCCGCAGATTCAACGAGCAGGGCCAATTCTGCGGAGCGACTCAGGGTGCGCTGATAAAGTTGGGCATTCTCAATCGCCACTGCTGCATATTTCGCAAGCGCAACCAGCAAATCCTGATCGGCCAGAGTGTAGTCTGGGTTTCCTTGCTGACCAATAACAGTGATAGCACCCAATGCGCGATCATAGAGGGTCAATGGAACCATGATCTGCGGGGGGGGCGGATCACCATCCAGATGAGGAAATAGAAAACTCTCTTCTGTCTGCGACAGGAAAGGCTGCTTGCTGTCGATTATGTTGGCGATCAGTTTCTCTTGAATTTGCATATCAGCGGAACCGCTCTGGAACCAGGCTGCTTCTTCCGTTTGGTAGCTATAGAGACGCCGGGTGTCTTCATCCACAAGCACGACTCTGCTCTCCACTCCGGGGATTAGCTCCAACGCGGCTTCGGCAATTCGGCTGGTGAGCTGAGGTAGGTTGAGGACGGCAATAAAAGAACTGCTGAGAGTAAAGAGAAGGCTCAGGTCTGCTAGATGTTTATCCGAGTGAGGTTTCTGCTCCATTACACACGCTCCACAGACATTATAGCTGGTCGAATATTGCATGCGAACTAATGCGCATATGTACTTGGTTGAGCAAATATGAATGTGTTAGACTCGTACTATGCAAAAACACCATTTCAATCAGATCGTCTACTACCAATTTGAAACCCTGACAGCACAGCAGGGGATACTGCATGGGGTCTTTACCAGAAAAGGTGGAGTCAGTGAAGGCGTGTTCGATTCGCTCAACGTGGGCAGCACTGTCGGCGATGACCAGGATCGGGTGATTGCCAATCGTCAGAGGATGGCGGAAGCATTATCCGTAGATGAAGCAGATACACGCACCACTTGGCAGGTCCATGGAGCGGATGTTGTGCGTGCTCTTCCTGGGGATAGGCCAGGCGGCCCGCCGCCTAAGGCAGATGGAATCATTACGAATGTGAAGGAACTTCCGCTGGTAATGCGCTTTGCTGATTGTGTGCCAATCTTCCTTTATGATCCTTCTAAGAATGCGATTGGATTGGCTCATGCTGGTTGGAGAGGCACGGTTGCCGGGGCCGGGATCGCCGTAGTCACTGCCATGATGAAAGTCTATGGCTCTCAGCCGGAGAACATCATCGCGGGGGTCGGCCCATCTATTGGCCCCTGCTGTTACGAAGTTGGCCCGGAAGTAATCCACGCAATCACCGAGACTTTTGGCAATGTGAATGATCTGATTCATGCGCCAAATGGAAATGGGGTACGGTCACATCTCGATCTGTGGGCGGCCAACGAACGCGCTTTACGTGGAGTTGGCATTCAGCATATTGAAGTAGCTCGCATGTGTACCTCCTGCAACACCCATGAGTTCTATTCTCATCGCAGGGAGCAGGGGAAGACCGGGCGATTCGGCGTGCTGATTTCGCTGGGCGGCGAGTAGAGTCTATGAATTCAGGCCCGTTGGAAAAAATCTCCCCACGAATCGAGGAGGTTCGATCACGAATTGCGTCTTCTGCTCGGCGAGTTGGGCGTGATCCAGATCTAGTGCGATTGGTAGCTGTGACCAAGACAGTCGATCTTGGAATCGTACGGGCTGCTTATGAACTAGGATTGCGACATTTTGGTGAAAATCGCGTAGAAGAAGCTGAAGGAAAGATTCGTTCCGCAGCAAGCACGATGCCGGATGCGATCTGGCATATGATTGGCCACATCCAGAGTAGGAAGGCGGATGAGGTCGGGGTCTTATTCCCCTGGGTGCATTCAGTAGATCGTGTGAAAGTCGCACGACGGATTGGGGCGGCGGCGAGTGTGAGTGAGGCAATTGTTAGCATATTGTTAGAAGTCAACGTCAGCGGGGAAGTCAGCAAGCAGGGGTTTGACATGGCGGCATGGCCTGATGACCCTGCTGCGTTGGATGTTCTGGCAGAGGAAGTTAATATCATCGATAGGATCGGCGGAGTAAGTATTCGGGGCTTGATGACGATGGCCCCGTTTGGCGAGAATCCAGAAATGGCTCGCCCCATTTTCCGTAAGCTGAGGATGCTTCGTGATGCGCTTCAGAGCCGAGTCCCCCATCTTGATCTGGTGGAGTTATCGATGGGGATGACCGCCGATTTTGAGGTCGCCATTGAGGAAGGGGCAACCATAATCAGGGTAGGAACTGGTCTTTTTGGTGACACGTATGGGTAGCCGTTTCGATGCAGGAAATCTATTCTTTAACAAATCTTCTCTATCTAAGGTCAGGTGAAAAAACGTGGGTGCTTTGCTTAGTATTTTGAATCTTCTGCTTGGGGTTTATGGCTTTATCTTACTGTGCCGTGCGCTAATCTCCTGGGTCCCCATTGACCGGGGAAGCCCTATTGTCAGAATGCTCTTTACGCTTACAGAGCCAGTGCTTGCACCGATCCGGGAGGCACTCCCGCAGACTGGTATGGTTGATTTCAGCACGGCTGTAGCCCTGATTATCGTGTTTGCACTTCAGCAACTACTGACTATACTGGCTCGATAAGCAGGGTTCTAAGATAGACTCAACGAACCGTTCGGGCTAGGCGAAAGGTATCGCACATGCGAAATCGCAAAGAGCTTAATATCACAGATGCCTCCCAGGGTGCGGCCATCACCGTAAAGATTGTTCCGAAGGCCAACCGCACAGAGATTGTAGGCATTCAGGAAGATGGAACGATCAAAATCCGCCTGATGGCTGCACCCGTAGAGGGTGAGGCCAATGAAGAACTCATTAGTTTTCTTGCCCAATTTCTTGAAGTTGATGCCCACAACATTGAGATTCTAGCTGGTGCCAACAATCGTCGGAAACTGATCACAGTCCTGAATGTCCGTGCGGAAGACGTGGAGGCCCGTGTTCGGGCTGCCGCCATCCACACAGAAGGATTTGTTGCTGACGACGATTAAGTGTTTGACCGAAAGAATCTTTCGGTCAAACACTTGGTCGCGGGTAATCTGGCTTGTTTTGCTGAAGGCAACCCATCAATGAAGCAGCTCAGTCTGGTGTTGGTAGGGCTGGCAGTGTGCGCTGCGTGTTTACCATCTTGCTCCACAGGTGCTACGCCAACGCCCGTTCTCCTAATGACTCTTCCTCCTATCGGTACTTCGATTCCGAATCCCTCCGTCAGTACACTAGATTCGACCCCTGAAGTTCCCTCTCTTTTTCCTAGTCCTTCTCCACAGTCCGTGCCCCCGGTAAATC